>JAGXAF010000245.1 GCA_018971675.1 Bradyrhizobium sp. | reverse complement strand
GGAGGACCAGCTCGAGCGCGCGGTGTCGATGCTGATCTCGATCGAAAAGACGGTGGTCGAGGGCGCGGGCGCTGCGGGGCTGGCGGCGATGCTGTCGGCGCCGGAACGCTTCGCGGGAAGGAATGTCGGCCTGATCCTGACCGGCGGCAACATCGACACGCGGCTGATCGCTTCGGTGCTGACCCGCGAACTCGCGCGCGAGGGCCGGCTGACCCAGCTTGCCATCGACATCGTCGACCGGCCCGGCCAGCTCGCCGCCGTCGCGGCGCTGCTGGCGGAAGCCAGCGCCAATATCGTCGAGGTCTCGCACCAGCGAACATTTTCCGTGCTGCCGGCCAAGGGCACGCTGCTCGAACTCGTGATCGAAACCCGCGATCGCGCCCATCTCGACGATGTGATGGCCAGACTTTGCGCATCCGGCTTTAAGACGTGGTTGCCGGGCCGGCGATGAGAATCTCCACGATCTGATCGCCGCGGTCCGAAGAGGCGTCGGCGGACACAATGTGTCGATTCACGCCGCCCGCGCGGCGCCGCGTGAGCGCTTCTTCGGAGCCGATGCGCGTGAGCAGGAATACGCCCGCGAAAAACCAGACGTCGGACCAGCCGGATGTTGGCCGGTTTATATTGATCGATGCCCGGACATCGTCTAGCATCCTGCGATCCAAGGGGATGGGGTTCCCCAAAACCGCCTGATGAAGGCTGATGACTCCTGCCGCGTCGAGAATGCGGGGGTTAAGCCATGGCGATATGCCGCTCGGGCCTGCTTCTTCATCTCAACGCCAGATTCTTGTTTTGACGCGTTTTCTTTATGCGAACCGGTACCCGCTTCGCTCGAAAACGCTCTAGGTCGCCGCGCCGCGCGAACCAGCGATGATGCGCGCTATCGGCGGGATGTGTTGTTGAAGACGATCGCAGCAGGAAGCCAGGGATCAGGCTTCCCGCGACGTTGAAAGTGACCGACCAGGGGTCGGCGAGCGAGGCATGCGATGGATACGATCATTGGCGCGATGTGGGTTGCCCTCGGCAGCATTCTCGGCGGGACCGCGAGATTCTGGCTGTCCGGTGTGGTGGCGCGGCGTGTCGGCGAGGCATTCCCGTGGGGAACGATGGTCGTCAATGTCAGCGGCGCGTTCCTGCTCGGCATTCTGGGAGCGTCGGCCGCCGGCCACGGGATTTTCGCAGCCGAAAGGCCGTGGCAATTCGCGGCGATCGGCATCCTCGGCACCTACACCACGGTGTCATCCTTCAGCCTTCAAACCCTGTCGCTCGCCCGTGACGGCGACATGATGCGTGCCGCCGGGAATATCGCGCTGTCGCTTTCTCTCTGTCTTGTTGCCGTTGCTGCCGGCTTTGCAGCCGGCGCTCGCGTGTTCGGCTGAGGCCCGGCCATGCAGGACAACGTTCCACCGGACTCCTCGGCCGACAGGCAGGTCGAGAACCGCCCGCTTGCTCGTCCGCGCCGTTCCGGTTGGTGGCGGACCTTCCGGGACAGCAATGGTGCCTACATTGCCGTCGCGCTTGGGAGCATCGTCGGCGCGGTGGCGCGTTTCCTGGTTTCCGTTCTGTCGGTGAGCCAGTTTGGCGACGGGTTTCCCTGGGGGACATTGTTCGTCAACGTGACCGGCTCGTTCGCCATCGGATTTTACGCGGCGCTGACCGGCCCCGACGGCAGGTTGTTCGTCAGTCCACGGCAACGACAGTTTGTCATGGTCGGGATTTGCGGAGGCTACACCACGTTTTCCTCGTTCAGCCTGGAGACGTTGCGACTGGTGCAGTCCGGCAATGCGCGGACCGCGCTGGTCTATCTGTTGGTCTCGGCCGTCACCTGGCTCGTCGGCGTATGGCTCGGCCATGCGCTGGCGGCACGCCTCAACCGTCTGTAGGGAGCTGAAAATGCAAATGCCGAAACAAGCGTTGCTTCTGCGGATTTTCACCGGTGAAAACGACAGGTTCGACGGTCATCCGCTCTATGAGGCCGTTGTGAGGAAGGCGCGGGAAATGCACCTGGCGGGCGCCACGGTGTTGCGGGGGCCGATGGGTTTTGGCAAATCGAGCCTCATCCACACCGACAGGATCCTTCGCCTCTCGATGGATTTGCCCTTGGTCATCGAAATCGTCGACTCCGAAGAGAAGATCAACGCGTTTCTGCCGGTTCTTGACGGCATGATGGACAGCGGTCTGGTCACGCTGGAAAAAGTGCAGGTGCTGCAATACGGCAATGACAAGGCGGCCGACGCCTGATCGATCGCGCGAAGTTGCAAGAGAAGTTGCGAAGGAAGTTGCGAGGGTCGCCTTCCATGAGGATGCTCGCGTTAACTTTGATTGCAGACGGTCACGCACGTCGATCGATTCGATCTTGTGAATAACGCTCTGTTAAGGTTGATTGGGCGCGTCGAAGATGGAATTGCCGGTTACGCAGGAGCTGTCGAAGTGGGGCCCGAGTTGATCAGAACGATCTGGCTTGCGACCTTCAGCCTTGCGCTTCTCGGAGCCCTGTTCGTAACAAAAGTGGTGTTCGCGCCGCTTTCCGGTCGTCCCGCGGTGGCCGACCTGCCGTCGGCTGCGGACAACGGCTCCGCTTCCCGATACATCGCTTCCCGATACATCGAATAAATCCGAGAAGATGCAGGGCGGATGAGCGCGGAACTTTAAACGAGGTTCAGCAGCAACATGCAATGGTATGTGTATCTGGTTACGATCTCGGCCACCGCGGCGCTTGGCTGGTTCGCTTCTGAATTGCTGAGCCGGCCGTTGCGGGCATTCTTCGAGCTTCGGCGCAAGGTCCTCAGGCAGATGTTCATTGCCAAAAGTATCTCGTTCCCGAAGCCGCGGGAACTGGCGGTCAGTTCGCGGGAGATCCGCGATTACGACCAGGCCTTGCGAAATGTCAGGGAAGCGCAGCGCGCCTTCAGCAATCTCGGCTTCCGGCTGCTTGCTTTCGGCGAGAACGAGCCCGTCGCGTCCAATGTTCTGGTTGCAGTCGGCCTGAATCCGGTCGCCGCGGGCAGCCGCCTGATCGAGCTTTCGATGGCCTATACGCGCCCTCACATGGATCGCGCCGACCTGTGCAATCAGGTTGAGAAAGCCCTTCGTTCGAATCATCCGGCGCCCGCCCGCGCCAGGAAATGGATGACGGGTTGGTCGTTCCGCGCGCCGGCGACAGCCGATCTTTAGAGCGTTTTCGCGCGAAGCGTGCCCTCGGACTTGATCCGTGGGTGAATACCGGTGCGCGTAAAGAAAACGCAACAGCGGCCGCGGGGCCATGACGCCAGCGACAGGATGAATCAACCTGAGCAGGATTCTCCTGTCACGTCGCGAAGGCCCGCGCTATGCGACGCAGATGCCGGGGACGGCGACCTTCTTGAACAGATGCGGGGACGCAACGGCCGATGCCGGATAGGTCGCGATTTTCGCGAGAAAATCGGGATGCGTGAACGCCGCGCGGAAGTGAGCGGTCGATTCCCAAATGGCATAGTTCAGATAGGCCGGACTCTCGCCGATGGCGCGGTGCAGCTGGGTGGAAATGAAGCCCGGCTGCCGTTTCATGAACTCGGCATCGTCCTGCCAGGTTTTCAGAAAGGCTGCCTCATCGGCGTTGTCGAGCGTGAACGGGTTTACCAGCACGACGGCGCTTGCGTCGATACCGATCTGGCGTTCGATCGGGAAAGAGGGGTCCAGAGGGCGCAACAATGACATGGCAGACTCCTTTGTTGAATTATGACACCCATTCGGTATTATATTTACATACCAAATTTGACATTATAATGTCAATTATAACATGTGGTGACAAATGGAGAAAGTTTTGCGAACCCCCGAGGGTGACGCCCTGAGCGATCTGGTGCTCGATCTATTCCGGCTCGACAGTCTGCTTTTGACCGCCGGCGATCGGCTGGTAGCGCCCCTGGGGCTGACCAGCGCGCGCTGGCAGGTGCTTGGAGCCATTGTCGCCGCTGAACGTCCCCAACCCGTCGCCTGGATCGCGCGAGACCTCGGCGGCAACCGGCAAAACGTGCAGCGGATCATCAACGATCTGCACAAGGAGGAGCTTGTCGCTTTCGAGGTCAATCCTCATCACCGGCGCGCGCAACTCGTCGTGCTGACCAGGAAGGGGCAGCGCACTTTCCGGGCCGCAATGGAATTGCAGGCTCCCTGGATTGACGACCTCTCGGACGGGCTGTCGGTCAAGGACATACGGACCGTCCATCGTGTGATCAGGAGTTTGCGAGACAAGCTGGAGGGGAACGGTGAGGTAGAAGAATCTGTCTAAAGACCGCGCGGCCAAGGACCCATCACAAGGGCGCACGGCTCATGCTCGATGCCCCGCCAAAGGCCAAGGCGCTGATCGTCCAACGACACAGGACCAGGATCTCACGGACAGAAACCAACGTTGTCGAATACGCTAGCGGGAATCCAGCGCTGACTCGCGCTCGGCGCGCCGAATTGCGCCGGGCGCGAAGCCGTACTCTGGGTTAATGCGTCGCGACATCGCCTACCATTCCAGCTTCTCCATCTTGCGCACGCAGACGTGCGTGTCACGCGTGAAGATTCCGGTTGGCCCCCAGTAGTTCCAGCCGTACGTAAACTGGGCATATCCACCAGCCAAAAACAGCGGGTTGATACGGGTTCGCGTCAGACTGTTGTGGCCACCACCGCGTTTGCCACGCTCCTGCGATATCGGGATGTATATCGTGCGTTCGACCGCGTGGTAGTACATGCAGGTGCCGGGCTGGATACGGCGGCTGACGTTGGCGCGGGTAACCACCACACCGTTGTCATTGTAGACCTCGACCCAATCATTGTCCTCGAGGCCGATCCTCTCGGCATCCCGATCATTGATCCAGACCGGATCCATGCCGCGCGACAGCATCAACATGCGATG
>JAGXAF010000244.1 GCA_018971675.1 Bradyrhizobium sp. | reverse complement strand
TTGTCGAGACCGGTATCGAGGGTCTGCTCGATCTCGGTGCGGCTGCCGAGATCGTGGTTCAGCCACTCCTCCTGGGCTGGCTCGACGCTGTTGCCGGACGGCTCGTCGCCCGTGCCGTTGCCGTAAGCGGCCTCGTCGGAATCCGCCGAATCAATCTGTTCCGACACGGGTTCGCCCGCGACCGGTGGCTCGGGGCCATCGCTGGCCCGCTCCAGCAGCGGATTCCGCTCCAGTTCCTCCTCCACGAACGCCGACAGGTCGAGATTGGATAGCTGCAGCAGCTTGATCGCCTGCATCAATTGCGGCGTCATCACCAGCGACTGGGACTGGCGAAATTCTAATCTCTGCGTCAGCGCCATGAAGGCCGGAACCGTTCCCTAAAGTTGGTCCGATTCTTGCTTACCCTAGTCTAAAGCTGATGTACACGGCTTGACGTCTGGGAAAATCCGGATCGGCCGCAATCGGCAAAATTGGTTACCGGTTCCCTCACTTCGAGTGGACTCTAGAGGCGGAACTCCTCGCCGAGGTAAAGTCGGCGCACATCCGGATTGTTGACGATCTCATCCGGATTACCCTCGGTCAGGATTTCACCGGCATAGACGATATAGGCACGGTCGGTGAGGCCAAGCGTTTCCCGCACATTGTGGTCGGTGATCAGGACGCCGATGCCACGATTGGTGAGATGGCGGACCAGATCCTGAATGTCGCCGACCGCGATCGGATCAATGCCCGCGAACGGTTCGTCGAGCAGCATGTAGTTGGGGCGGGTTGCCAGCGCGCGCGCGATCTCGACGCGACGCCGTTCACCGCCGGAGAGCGCAATCGACGGTGTTTTTCGCAGGCGCGCGATGTTGAATTCGTCAAGCAGCGAATCCAGTTCCATCTCGCGTTTTTTCTTGGAGGGTTCGACGACTTCCAGCACCGCGCGGATGTTCTGTTCCACGGACAGGCCGCGAAAGATCGAGGCCTCCTGCGGCAAATAACCAATGCCGAGCCGTGCGCGCTGGTACATCGGCAGCTTGGTCACGTCGTGGCCATCGAGTTCGACAATGCCGCGGTCGGCCGGAATCAGGCCGGTAATCATGTAGAACACGGTGGTCTTGCCGGCGCCGTTCGGACCCAGTAGGCCGACCGCCTCGCCGCGCCGCACATGGATGCTGACGCCGCGCACGACCTGCCGCTTGCCAAAGCTCTTCTCCACGCTATGCACCGCCAGGTAGCCCGCCCGTGTCGCGAGCCGCGGGGCGCCAGCCGCGCCATCGGTCTTGGCTCTGGGGCGAGGGCGTGGTTTTTCGGCAGCGGGGGCCGGAGCATGAGGTTCGCTGCGCGGCAGATCCAGCCGCGGCACCGGCGCCTGGCGAGCGATCGGCGGCGCGTCCCGTACCGGGCTGGTCAGCATCTTGCCGAGGGAATCGCCGAGCGCGGTGATATCGTCGCGCACGCGCGCAAATCCTGCCGTCGTGCGCTTGGCCGAGCGTCGACGGAACATGCCGAGTAAATCCACCATCGCCGCCATGCCTAGCCTCACGATATCCCGCGATCTGGCCACAGGTTTCCGATTCGCGGGCGAATCATGAAGGAAGCGGCGCCCGTTGCCCAGCGTGACGCCTTGATTTCGACTACCTACCCCACAGCCGGCCGGCCCCGTAGATACAGGTTCAGGCAACCCGCTTCAACCCACCGCCCCGGCAGGTGTCGAACAAGTGATTGATATTATTTCGATTTATTTCGAGAGGCAGATCGCGGAGGAAGGCCTTCGCCATCGCGCATGCGCTATTTCGGCCGGCTGGAACTGCCAGGCGCTGGCGCTGCGCCGGGCGTGGCCCCGGGGAGAATCATCGGGCTGCCCTGGCCCGATGATTGGAACAGGCCCTGCACGCGCCCGCTGTCCGATTCGACCCGCGACACGCCGGTGGTCATGTCCACCATCAGCCGGTCACCGCGCAGTACGTTCCTGCCCTGGGTCAAGATAACCCCGCCGACCATGGTAATGAGATTGGTCTTGGTGTCGAACACGGCGGTTTTTCCGGTCACGACCTGATCCTTTTGCGTCACCACGACATTGCCTCGCGCCTCCAGCCGCTTGATCGAGGAAGCGCCGCCGGGGCCGGGGCTGGCCGCCGGGATCGGCGCGCCCGTTGCCGGCGCGGCGGCCTTTGCATTTGCCTGCGCCGCGGCAGCCTGAGTGCCAGTGGCAGGCACGCCGGATGCAGCCGCGCTGCTCGATTCGTAGAACACCACAAGCGTCTTCGACGTCATGGTGGTGTCGCCCTGGACCACCTTCACGTTGCCGGAGAACGTCGCTTCCTTTTTCTTGTCGCGCATCTCAAGTGTCGCGGCCTCGATCTGGATCGGCTGGTCGCGATTCTGCGAAAAGCCCTGCATGGCATTGGGCACGCCTTGCATCGAACTCTGCGAACGCGCATCGCTGGCCGCGAGCATCGCCAGCGCGAAGGCCAATCCGCAGATCCCGTTTGCAATTCGTCCCACTCTGTTGTTGCGCGGAAAAAGCATCGTCATGATGATCATTTCGGGTTGGCGCTGTTGCCGGGCGAATGGGTTGCGGCGGAGGCAGCCGATGCAGATGCAGGCGCCGCTTCTGCCGCGACGGGTGCCGCGGATGCGTCCGGCGGAGCCGTGTTCAAATTGTCCAGATGCATCACGACATTGCCCTCGAACCGGATGACCTCGCCGCTGCCGGTGATCCTGAGCCGATCGGAGGAAAGCGTCCCGTTGGTCAGCTTGACGTCGACGCGCTCATCCGACGCCACGTCGCCCTTGGCCATGTCGATGGCGGCCCGGCTCAGCCAGGCTTCATAGCCGCTCGAAGTTTGCAAATGGATGTCGCGTTGCAGGTCCAGCAACTGGTCCTTGGTATTCATCGAGCCGTCTTGCGCGGTTAGCGTCACGGTCGATTGATCCTGGCTCACCATCTTGGCGCGCAACCCCTTGAGTTCGACGTGATCGGGATCGGTGACATCCTGGGTCGCGGTTTTCGCCCATACCTCATATGGCCGCTGGTCGGCCGAGAAGCCGGCCATGTGCGGCGATTCCATCGTGATCTTGGTCCCGGAGACGACGAGGTTTCCCATGTCGACCGGCAATTTGGGCAAGAGCATCCGGAACGGATTGAAGATCGACGTCAGCACGATGGCCGCGACCGATACCAGCACGGCCACCGGAACCGCGACGCGCAATATCCGCACCAGCCGGCTGTGGCGCGCCGCAGCCGCGAAGCGGGCGTCCATTCCGGCTTGATAGGCTGGGATCTCGATCGAATTCACCGCTGCTCCAAAGCTGCCGCCGTCAGCGTGACCTGTCGGGATACGCCATGCCGGCGGAAAGATCGGGCGCACGCTGCCGTCATTCTAGCCGGGATTGTCGCACGATGCAGCCCGGGCGCCGACCATTCCGCCAGAGGCCCATGACCAACACTCGACCAACAGTCGGGCCGTGAGTGTGACCGAAAAAGGGCGGCAGGGGCGAGGGCAGGGGTTTCCAGCATCCTTCAGGAATGCGCAAAAATATCCTCACTGTCCCAGCCCTCCAGATCAAGCCGCGCCCGGGTCGGCAGAAACTCGAAACAGGCGCGCGCGAGATCGCTGCGGCCCTCGCGGGCGAGCATGGCATCGAGACGCTCCCGCAGGGCGTGCAGATGCAGCACGTCGGAGGCGGCATAGCTCAACTGGGCCTCGCTAAGCGCGTCCACGCCCCAGTCACTCGATTGCTGCTGCTTCGACAGGTCGATGTTGAGCACCTCGCGCACGAGGTCCTTCAGGCCATGGCGGTCGGTATAGGTGCGGGTCAGCCGCGAGGCGATCTTGGTGCAGTAGACCGGCTGCGGCATCACGCCAAAGGCGTTGTAGAGGGCGGCGAGATCAAACCGGGCGAAGTGGAAGATCTTGGTGATTTTCGGATTGGCCAGCAACGCCTTCAGGTTCGGCGCGTCGGCCGCATCCTTCGGGATCTGCACGACATCGGCGCTGCCGTCGCCATTCGACATCTGCACCACGCAGAGCCGGTCGCGATGCGGATGCAGCCCCATGGTCTCGGTATCGATCGCCACCGAGGAAGTATAACGGGACAGATCGGGCAGGTCGCCACGATGCAGGCGGATGGTCATGATCTCACGGAACCCCGGTTTTTCAGACACTCGTCGAATCGATGCGGAGCAAGCTACCGCCCAAACCCCGAAGAGGCGAGCGATAGCGGCGCTGTCCGACAGGGAAATAGCGTCCCGGCCGCGATTTTTCACCCCATGCCGGCCCGGCCTGTCGGTCCGCTGGGCTTGCAGCGGAAGCCGCGCTGGCCCGACCGGCCGGCGCGGCCATTATTGCACATCCAACGGTCATCGCGCCGGCAGATCAATATTTCGCTACCCCGTCGGACAAGGTATTGCCTGTTTTTGACCTTTGAACGCTTCCGCCTTGCGCCGCGGTCGTGTAGTCGCAGCGACCCATTCCTATCTTCCGCAGGCCCTGCATCCACCGCACCGTACGCCTGCCTCTTTTTGAACGAGTCTCATGGCCGAACAAACCATCGCCGCCCCGGTCAACGAGCTGCAGCAACGAGCCGGCGGCTTTTCCCGATACCAGTCGGCACTGGTCGCGCTGCTGGCGTTCGTCCAGTTCACCATCATTCTCGACTTCACGATCATGTCCCCGCTTGGTGCCATCATCATGCCGACGCTCGGCGTCACCGCCGCGCAATTCGGCGTGGCGGTCTCGGCCTATGCCTTCAGCGCGGGCCTTTCCGGCATTCTTGCCGCGGGCTTTGCCGACCGGTTCGACCGCAAGCGCCTGCTGCTGTTTTTCTATGCCGGCTTCACGCTCGGCACCGTGCTTTGCGCGCTGGCGCCGACCTACCACGTGCTGCTGCTCGGCCGTATCCTTTCCGGCCTGTTCGGCGGCGTGA
>JAGXAF010000027.1 GCA_018971675.1 Bradyrhizobium sp. | reverse complement strand
TACATTCCGGCATCATTTGTCATTCCGGCATTCAGTCGGACCACTCATTTCAGCGGTACATTTCACATGGACGTCGATCTCGTAGCCCTCGTTGGGCTCAGCGCAGAAGATGCGAGTTGTCTGCAATCCCTTAAACCGTTGATGGCCGGCAATCAGGGCGACGTCATCAACGCGTTTTACGGGCGCATTCTCGCGTTTCCCCGTTTCAAGGAGATGATCGAGAAGACCTGCGAGCGCGAGCAACTCGATATCGGGCAGCTTGTTAGCCATATCAATAACGTTCAGTTCCAGCATTGGCAGCGTTTCTTCAGCGGCACGCCGGACAAGGCTTTCAAGGATTTCGCCCAGAAGATCGGTACCGCGCACGAAAAGTGCCTGCTCAGCAGCGACCTCTATGTCGCCAGTTCGGCCGTTATCCTCGAAAAATTCATTGGACTTGCGCTCGGCCAACATCTCGGCGAGACCACGCAGGCCAAGGAGATCATGGATGCGCTGAGCGCGATCGTCCGCATGTTCTTCCTCGACATTTCCTACGCGATTTCGGCTTACGACAATGCCGCCGCCCGGACAACGCTCCGGCAAGTCTCGGAGTCACTGCTCAATACCTTCGAGGTCGATGTCGCCCGCGGACTGGGATCGATGGCGAGCGCCGCCGAGGAACTCAACGGGACCATCAAAAGCATCGTCGATCTCAATCTCGGCAACATGCAGCGATGCCGCGACACCGTGTCGAGCATCGAGACGCTGACCAAAAATCTCGCCGATCTGGCCGTGACCACCCAGCAAATCGAAAATTTCGTCAAGGTCATCACGGATGTCTCGCGCAAGACCAAGCTGCTGGCGCTGAACGCAGCCATCGAGGCCGCGCGCAGCGGTGAATACGGACGCGGCTTCAGCGTGGTTGCCAACGAAGTAAAGGCGCTTGCCAACGAAGCCGAGAATGCGGCCAAGGACGTCAAGCGGCAGGCCAGCGATATTCAGCGGGCGATCGATTGCGCCATCAACCAGGTCACGGGCTCGCAAAAACTGGTGCAGGAGATCGACGCCGGCATGGCCACCGAGAGCGAAGCAATCGGATTTCAGAACACCGCTGTCCGCGAGATTTCAACCAACCTCGCGATCGTGTCGGAAAGCGCACATGGATTGCGGGCGCGGTTCAAAACGCTCGACGTCGCGTAGCGGCTTCAATCGCGACGCGTGGGCTGCGCTCACTTCTTCTTTTTGGCCGCCCGTGCAGCGAACGCCGCGGAATTGGCCGCGACCGCGGCGCGGACGAGTTGCCTGAAGGCGGCTTCGTTGATCGTCTCGCCTTCGCGGATGTCGATCGCACGCCGCGTATTGCCTTCCAGGCTGGAATTGAACAGTTGCTTCGGATCCTTGATCGCGGCTCCGCGGGCAAAGGTGAGCTTTACGACCTCCTTGTAGGATTCCCCGGTGCAGACGATGCCGTCACGGGACCAGACGGGGACGCCTCGCCATTTCCACTCCTCCTCGATGTCGGGCTCGGCATCGTGGATGAGCCGGCGGACGCGGGCCAGCGTCGCGCCTCTCCAATCTCCGAGTTCCTCGATCCGCTTGCTGATGTTCGCCGACGCGGCCTCGCTGTCCGGATGACTTTTTGACTTCATATTTGCTCTGGTCCTTTGTAGCCCGCCTTCGAAAGGTTAGCGTAAGCCTGCCGCGCCGCCAATCGGCGTGGGAAACGAAGTTCCGAACGGGAGTCTGGGACGAAGAGTTCGCTTCGCCTCAACGCCGTAGCGGCGTAACGTGCACTCTAGGCCCGTTGCTTATCGTTCACGCCGTCCAGTGCGCCGGCTTCGTAAAATGCAATAATCGCGAACGGCCAGGGAGGTTGATGTGATCACGACACGATTGACCCAACGATTCGAAATGGAACACCCGATCGTTTGCGCGCCGATGGCGATGGTGTGCGGCGGCGCGTTGGCGGCCGCCGTCAGCAAAGCCGGCGGCCTCGGCATCCTGGGTGGCGGCTATGCGGGCACGATCGGCGAAGACGCCGACCTTGAAGAGCAATATCGGATGGCCGGAAACACGCCGATTGGAATCGGCTTCATCACCTGGGCGGTCGAGGCGCGTCCGGAAGCGGTCGATTGGGCGATCGCCAAGCGCCCGAAATGCCTGTTCCTGTCGTTCGGCAGCCCGAAGGCCTTGGCCCGAACCGCGCTCGACGCCAACATTCCCTTGTTCTGCCAGTGCCAGACCATGGGGCATGTCAGGGAAGCGCTCGACGCCGGCGCATCGGTGATCGTGGCGCAAGGCGCCGAGGCGGGCGGACATGGCGGGCGGCGATCGACATTGCCGTTCGTGCCGGAGGTCGCTGACTTGCTGGCGAAACGAGATCCGGATGTTTTGTTGCTGGCGGCCGGTGGCATTGCTGATGGACGCGGGCTGGCGGCGAGCCTGGCCCTGGGGGCCGATGGTGTTCTGGTCGGGTCGCGCTTTTGGGCCGCCGAGGAAGCGCTGACGCCTTCAGCCGCCGCGGCTCGCGCGATCGCCGCGGATGGCGATCAGACCGTGCGCACCACCGCCCTCGACAGCCTGCGCGGCGTGCCGTGGCCGGACGAGTTCAGCTTCCGCGTGCTGCGCAACCGGCTGATGGATGAATGGGCGGAACGTGAAGGCGAAGCCGCCGCCGATTTCGGCGCGATGAAACGGAGCTACAATGAAGCCCGCGTCCGCGGCGATCTCGATGTCGCCGCAACGATCGTTGGGGAAGCCGTGGGCCTGATCCACGCCAGGCTGCCCGCGGCGGATATCGTTGCCGCGATGGTTGCCGAGGCGGAAACCGCACTCGCCCGCGGCGCGCGGCAGGTAAGCTAGCGCGTTTTCGAGCGAAGCATGCCCTCGGACTTGATCCGTGGGGATACCGGTTCGCGTAAAGAAAACGCGTCAAAACAAGAATCTGGCGCCCCGTTCCGATTCCATCGGAACGGAAGACGCTCTGGTTTCGCATGCGGATCGGTGCAGGGCCGGTGCTCCGATCCGGCCTTATTTCTTGACCAGCGGGCAGACCGGGTCAGGCGGACCGAAAGCCTGGTCGCCGGGAATGTGCGCCAGGACCTTGTAGTAGTCCCACGGATATTTGGACTCCTCCGGCGTCTTGACCTGCACCAGCATGAGATCGTGGACCATCAGGCCGTCCTCGCGCAGCTTGCCGTTGCGGGAGAAGAAATCCTCGATCGGCTTCTCGCGCATCTTGGCGGTTACCTTGAGCGGCTCGTCCGTTCCGGAAGCCTTGATCGCGTTGAGATAGTTCATGACCGAGGAATAGACCCCGGCCTGCCACATGGTCGGCATCCGGTTCATCTTGGCGAAATAGCGCTTCGACCATTCCCGCGTCTTGTCGTCCATGTCCCAGTAGAACGAGGTGGTCAGCAGCAGGCCCTGCGCGACAGGAAGGCCGAGCGCATGGACGTCGGTGATCAGCACCAGCAAGCCGGCCATTTGCTGACCGCCCTTGAAGACGCCGAATTCGTGGCCGGTCTTGATCTCGTTGGTGTTGTTGGGAGGCCCGCCGGCGATGCCGATGATCTTCGCCTTGGACGCCTGCGCCTGCAGCACGAACGAAGACAGGTCCGGCGTCGCGAACGGCGGACGCACCGAACCGATGACCTTGCCTCCGTTCCTGGTGATGACGGCGGTCGCGTCACGCTCCAGCGAATGACCGAAGGCGTAATCGTCGGTGATGAAGAACCAGGTGTCGCCGCCGCGCTTGACCACCTCCTGCGCGGTGCCGACCGCAAGCGCGTGGGTGTCGAACACCCATTGCAGCGCGTAGGGCGAGCAGAACTTGCCGTGGAAGTCGGCCGATCCCGTCGAGTGCGTGATGAACAGCCTGTGCTTTTCGTTGGCGACGCTCTGCACCGCTAGGCCCACGGCAGAGACCGGAACATCGACAATCAGGTCGACCTGCTCGGTGTCATACCAGCGCCGCGCGATGGCGGAGCCGATGTCCGCCTTGTCCTGATGATCGCCTGAGATGACCGTAATCGGCTTGCCCAATACCTTGCCGCCGAAATCATCGACCGCCATCTGCGCTGCGGTGACCGAACCCTGTCCGGTCGGAGCGGACGCTGGCCCTGCCATGTCCGTCAGCACGCCGATCTTGACGACATCGTCCGAAATCTGCGCCGAGGCGCCGCTCGACGACAGCAGGGCTGCCGCAAGCACCGCAAGCGCGGTCAAGTTTCTGGCCAATATCATATTGTCTCCTCCCGGTGGTGCATGGCGCGTTAGCCGTATTCTTTTTTTAAACCAGAGCGTTTTCGAGCGAAGCATGCCCTCGGACTTGATCCGTGGGTGGATGTCGGTTCGCGTAAAGAAAACGCGTCAAAACAAGAATCTAGAGCCCCGTTCCGATTCCATCGGAACGGAAAAGGCTCTAGAGCGTAGCGCTGGTGATTTGAGAGCATTCGGCGGCCGTGGTCAACGACGCTGTTCGGCTGACGACGGCGACAGCGGCCGTGCGCGACGCACTGCGTCATCCGGCAGCGCGAGGTCCTCGTGCCCGCCGGCACGGTGTCGTCGAAAGGTGCGATGCTTCGTTGTCGGCGCCCGTCGGAATCGCGCTCGTTGTCCGCTCAGATGCCTAGATAAGCCTGCCGTACCCGCTCGTCGGCCAATAGCGCCTCGCCGGTGCCGGACAGCGTGACGCGGCCGTTCTCAAGGACATAGGCCTGGTGCGCGATCCGGAGCGAGACCGCAACATTCTGCTCGACCAGCACGCAGGTGATGCCGGCTGCGTTGAGGTCGCGAATGGTCTTGAGCACGTCATGAACGATGGTTGGCGCGAGCCCCAATGACGGCTCATCGAACATGATGAGCTTGGGTTCGCCCATGATGCAGCGGGCGATCGCGAGCATCTGCTGCTCCCCGCCCGACAATGTGCCGGCGGCCTGGCCGAGCCGTTGCTCGAGCTTCGGGAACATCGCCTGGACCCGTTGGCGATTTTGCGTCCGGTTGCGACGCGCCCGCGGCAGCATGGCGCCCATGTCGAGATTTTCGGCTACCGTGAGCGAGGGGAATATCTGCCGTCCCTCCGCGACTTGGCCGACGCCGAGGTCGCAGACGCGATGGCTTGGCAGGCCCGCGATGTCGACGCCTTCGAACAGGATGCGCCCGGCTGCCGGCCGATGCATGCCCGCGATGGTGCGGATCAACGAGGTCTTGCCGGCGCCGTTGGCGCCGACGATGGCCACGATCTTTCCCGCCTCGACCGTCAGCGACACGCGGTCGAGGGCCTGCGCATCGCCGTGGAAAACGCTGATGTCCTCGACATCGAGCATCACAGCGCCTCCGCGCCGAGATAGGATTCGATGACCGCTGGCTCCCGCAGCACGTTTTCCGGTGTGCCCTCCGCGATCGCCGCGCCGTGATGCAGCACCAGAATCTTCGAGGCCAGCGCCGTGACCGCCCGCATGACATGTTCGATCAAGAGGATCGTCAGTCCGTTGCGGTTGAGTTCGCGCAGGATCGCCACGATGCGGTCGGTCTCGGTCGGCCGCAACCCGGCCATCACTTCGTCCAGCAGCAACAGTTTCGGGCGGGTCGCGAGCGCGCGGGCGACTTCAAGGCGCTTGCGGTCGGGGAGGGTGAGAGCGGAGGCGATTTGCGCCCGCTTTCCGAACAGATCGAGCTGCGACATGATTTCCCGGGCCAGCCGCCGCGCATCGTCCAGCGCATGGGTGTGCATCAGCGCGCCGACCACCACATTGTCTTCGACGGTGAGCGCCGGAAACGGCTTTACCAGTTGAAAGGTCCGGCCGATCCCGCGCCGGGCAATCTCGTCCGCGCGCAGGCCCTCGATCCTGCCGCCGGCGAACGTGATCGTTCCCTTGTCGGGCGCCATCGCGCCCGCGATCATGTTGAACAACGTCGTCTTGCCGGCTCCGTTCGGGCCGATCACGGCGAAGATCTCGCCGGGCAGGACGTCAAAACTTACGTCGCTGACCGCGGCGAGCCCGCGAAAGCGCTTGCTGACATCGGTGACTGAAAGCAGCGCCGTCATTCGGGGGGTCTGTCGAGTCGGAGATGGCGCGCCAGCCAGGGCCATACCCCGTTCGGCTGCAGCGAAATGATTGTCATCAAGGTGACGCCATAGAAGATCGCCTTGGCGCCGGGCGCATTGAGGCCAAGGCTCTGCATCAATCCGGTCAGGCCTTCCCCAAGCGGCGTCAGGATGATCGCCCCGACGATCGGTCCGAACACGGTGCCGAGGCCGCCGATGATCGGCGCCAGGATCAGTTCGATCGAGTGGCCGATATCGAAAACCTGGGACGGGAACAGGTTGCGATAATAGAAGCCGTAAAACACGCCGCCGACCGCGGTCATGCCGGCGGAAACCAGCATCGCCATCATGCGGGCGCGGAAGACGTTGATGCCGACGGCCTGCGCGGCCTGCGGATCCTCGCGCACCGCAAGCCAGCGATAGCCGAGTGGCGACTGGCGCAGCCGTGCCACCAGCAGGGTGCCCGCGGCGGCCAGCGTCAACGACAGATAATAATAGAGCAGTGGCCCGCCGCCGAGATTCCACCATTCGTTGGCCGCCTGGCCATTGACCGGCAGAAACAGGCCGCCAGCGGCGCCGGTGATCTGCAGGTGGTCGAAGCCGATCCGGGTGAACTCGGCAAACGCGATCGTGAGCAGCGCGAAATAGACGCCTTCGATGGCGAATCGCCAGCCGAGCCAGCCGATGAACAGTCCGGCCGCGGTCGCGACCGGGATGGCGACAAACACGCCGAGCCACGGGCCGATGCCGAACAGCGTCCATAGCGCGGCGGCGGTGTAGGCGCCGAGCCCGAGATAGAGCGCATGCCCGAGCGACAACTGGCCTGCAAATCCCATCAACAGATTCCAGGCGTGACCGAGATAGGAGAAATAGAAGACCAGGATCAGGACCGACAGCAGATAGCGGTCGGCGATGACCGGTGCCAGCGCAAACACCAGAAGAAGCAACAGGCAAAGCGCCTTGCCACGCCAGGAAGCATTGAACCAGAGGCCACTCACAGCCGGCGTCCCATCAGCCCTTGCGGGCGCAGCACCAGCACGATGATCAGCAACGCAAAGGAGAACATGCTTTTCATCGACGGCTGAATGTAGAAGCCGGCCAGTGCTTCCGAGACGCCGATCAATATGCCGCCGATCAGCGCGCCGACCATCGACCCCAGTCCGCCGATGATCACGATAGTGAAGGCGAGCAAGGTATAGGCCTGCGCCAAGCTCGGCGATGCGTCGGCGATGGTTGCCATCAGCGTGCCCGCGGCGCCGACACAGGCCAGGCCAAGGCCGAATGTCACGGCATAAAGCTGCTTCACGTCGAGACCGACCACGGCCGCGCCGGTCAGATTATCGGCGCATGCGCGGATCGCGGTTCCGGTTCGCGTGTAACGGAAGAACAGCAGCAGCGCGGCCGCAACCGCCAGCGCGCCGAGGGCTGCGAACACCCTGACCTTGTCCAGGAACAGCGGCCCGACGGCGTAGCTGTCGAAGCTGTAGGAAAGGTTGATCGGCCGCGCATCGGGGCCGAACACCAGCAGCAGGCCGTTGACGATCACGGTAGCCAGTCCGACCAGCAGAATGAACTGCTCATGCTCGGCGCGACCGACAAAGGGGTTGATCAACGTGCGCTGCAGCAGATAGCCGATCCCGAAGAATACGGCGGCGATCGGCAGCAACACCGTCAATGGATCGAGATGCAGCGTCTCGAACAGCACAAAGGCGGCATACATTCCGACCACGGTGAATTCGCCATGCGCGAAATTGACGACCCGCATCACGCCGAAGATGACCGACAGGCCCAGCGCCATCAACCCATAGACCAGGCCGGTGAGCAGTCCTTGAACGATGACATTCAAGGTGATGGCCGCCATTGCAGACTCCGGTTTCGTGCCGCCGCGATCGTTTCAGGGAAGAAAGGCACCTCGCCGGAGCGCGATGCCTTTCGATCGTCCTGTGTTGGATCGGATCAGGTCCGGCCCTGCCACGGCGGCTCCGGCAATACCGGCGTCATGGTGGCGATGTCAGCCGGCAGCACGACCGTGGGAGTCTGGGCGCGGTTCTGCACGCAGCTCGACGGAATATCGACGTTCTGGCCTTTCTCGTCGAACTTGATCGGCGGTCCGATCATGGCGTGGTCGGCCAGGTTGGTTGCCTTCAGCGCTTTCATCAATTCCGGTCCGGTCCCGGTACCTGCGCGTTTGAACGCATCGGCGGCGACCAGCAGGGCATCGAAGGTGAAGCCGACATTGAAGCATTCGACCGCGAAACGGAAGTTCGGCTGCTCCTTCTTGAAGACAGCTTCCAGCGTCTGCGTCACCTTTGATTTCGGATTGGCCCACGGAATGGCGTCGATATGATAGTCCGCCAGCGGACCCAGCGCCTTGTAGAATTCCTCGTCGTAGAGGCCGGGAGCGCCGGGCGAGATGATGCCCATCGGCTGGAATTTCTGGCGAACGATGTCGCGCACCAGCTTGATCGCGTCGGCGGCGCGCGTCACGACCAGCAGCAGGTCGGGATTGAGCCCGCGAATCTTGGTGACCTCGACCGAGAGATCCTGGGCCTTGGGATCGTAGGGGATCGATTCCAGCAGCTTGAACGGCAGTCCCGAGTTCGGAAACGCCTTGTCCATGCCCTGGCGTTGCGCCATTCCGAAATTGTCATTGGCATGCAGGAACACGGCGGTCTTGGGCGCGATCTTGGTCGCGTCGATCAGCGCGTGGATCTGTTTCAGGCCGTTGGCGACCAGCATGCCGCCGGTCGGGAAATTGCGCACCAGGAATTTGTAGCCCTGCTCGGTCAATTGCGGCGCCGCTCCGATATTGACGATCAGGGGGATCTGGCGCTGCTCGCAGACCTGTGCGATGGCGAGCGTGGAGGCTGAATCGAAAGCGCCGACGATGCAATGCGCGCCGTCGTTGATCACCCGTTCCGCCTGCGTGCGCGCGACGTCCGGATTGGACTCAATGTCGAGATGCATGAGCTCGACCGTGTGGCCGAGCTCGGCCAGCGCGGAAGCCGATACCATCGCGCCGCGATGGCAGCTTTGTCCGGCCTGTGCGAGGTAGCCCGACTGCGGCAACAGCACGGCGGCCTTCAACACTCTTGTCTGGGCTCGGATAATGGAAGGTGCGGCGATAAAGAAGGCGCCGGCGGCGGCGCCGCCCGCGAGGACGCCGCGGCGGCTGAATCTGTGCTTGTCGATCGGCATCAATACTTCTCCCTTGGTTGCCCGCCGTTTGAGCCGGTTGCGGCCTTCCTTGTCCTGATGGTGGTTGGACGGCGCTCGCCGGCGACTATCGCTTGGAGCTTGCGCCCTCACAAGTAGCCAGGGCCGAAATGACGTAGTCCTTTAGCTGGAAGCTCATGCTAGATCTGGTGCGGTTTTTGCCGCCGGATAAATGTCCATGGGCTGGTCTCGGAATCCCGGGGCACTTCGATCACCAAGACATAGGGACTGCCCGCGGCCAGCGCCTTTTCCAGCGCGGGACGAAACGCGTCGGGCGATGATACGCGCGCGGCGCCGACGTCGAACGATTCCGCGAGTTTGACGAAATCCGGATTGACGAGGTCGGATGCGACCACCCGGCCGTCGAAAGCCTCGATCTGATCGCGCCGCACATTGCCGTAGGAATTATTGTTGAAGACCAGCGTCACCACGCCGATGTTGAACTGGGCCGCGGTCGCCAGTTCCTGCACGCCGAACATGAAGCCGCCGTCTCCGGTGATCGCGACCACGGCGCGGTCGGGGTTGGCGACCTTCGCTCCAAGCGCGGTCGGGAAGCCGGATCCCAACGTACCCTGATAGCCCGAGGTGATGAATGTGCGCGGCTCATACACCGGGAAGCCGTACCAGGACGCAAAGCCGACCTGCGACAATTCATCGGTGACGATGGCATTGGCGGGAAGCACGTCGCGCAGGATGTCGAGATACGCCATCTGCGGCTGGATCGACTGGATCTGCTTTCGGGCCGAAGCCGCCGCATCGCGGATCGCGTCACGGCGGCCCTTCTGTCTGGAATATCCCCGCCGCTGCACCGCGGCGAGCAACTCGCCGGTGCCTTGCCGTGCGTCTGCCACGATCGCCGCGTCCGGCGTGAACCGGCGCATTTCCGACGGATCGATATCGATGCGAATGGATTTCTGCCCCTCAGGACGATACGACCATCGCCAGGCCGGCAATTCCAGCCGCGTTCCGATGCCAATGATCAGATCGGTCTGCGGCCAGAGTTCGTAGGCTGACACCATGGTCAGCCCGAGTTCGTGCGCGTTGCTGACGATGCCGCGTCCGCTGCGAAACGCAACCACCGGCGCGTCGATCGATTCCGCCAGTTCGAGGATTTCCTCGCGCGCCTCGATGGCGCCGCTCCCCACGAAGATCATCGGTGCCTTGCTGCCGGCGATCAGCGACGCCGCGGCTTCGATGCGCTCGCGGTCGGGCTGCGGCGCGGCAAGGATGCCGAACGGCTGGATCGCGGCGGTATCGGCGCGCTGCGTGAAAACGTCCCAGGGCATTTCGAGCGCGACCGGGCCCGGCCGCCCCGACAGCATTTCCTGGAACGCGCGCGCGACGAGCGATGGCGCCGCGCCGGGATACTCGATCCGCTCGGCCCACTTCACGAATGTCCGCAACGTCGCAAGCTGGTCCGGCATCTCGTGAAGATGACCGCGGCCCCGGCCGAGGAATGCGGTCGGCACCTGGCCGGTCAGGCACAGCACCGGCTCATTGCCTCCCAGTGCCGTGAGCAGCGCCGCGCCCGCATTCAGCACGCCGGGGCCCGGCACCACGCTGAACACGCCGGGCTTGCCGGTGGAGCGCGCATAGCCATAGGCCATGTAGCCGCAGGCCTGCTCGTGCCGCGCGCCGATGACTTTTAGTTGAGCCCGCCGAAACGCATCGAACAGCCCGTAGATCTGCGCGCCTGGCAGGCCGAACACCGTGTTGACGCCATGCGCCACCAGTCCATTGACGATAGCTTCGCCGCCAGATGTTGAAGCCATGAGATGATCCGGGCGTTCGAAACCAACCGAGGTCGTTCAAGGTGTGATCCTTGCTAGCAAATGGATCGGCGGCTGCAAATAGTCTTCGGCCGCATAGGCGCGCTGCGAGGTCCGCGGCGCGGTTGCTTGACCGACCGGATGTTCTTTGCCACCGTCGGCATCGCCGAAATATCTCAAGCAGAAATATCCGGAGAGCGAGCTCGGTTCTCAGCCTTCAATGAGTCTCACCTACGTCATTCCAGACATTCATGGCAGGAGCGATCTGCTCCGCGACGGTCTTGCCGCGAAACCCGGCGCGAATGCAATGGTGGCTGGAACGCGGCGGCGACACCACGCTCGCCTCCTACGGTGGTGACGCATCGCAGGTGCCGTCCGATGATATCGCGTGGCTCGATGGTCTCGCCCTGATGCACCTCGATCGCCAGCGGATTTATGTGCATGCCGGCCTCGATCCGGATCTGCCGCTCGACCGGCAAGGCGAAAGGACACTGCTATGGAAGCGCTACCCTGAAGGCTGCGCCTCCGGGTTCAGCGGCCGCAATGTTGTCCATGGCCACGATTCCTCGGTCGCCGGTCCGAAACGTTACGAGGGGCGCACCAATCTCGACACCCGCGCCTGGCGAACCGGCCGGCTGATGATTGGGGTGTTCGATGACGACGTGCCCGGTGGTCCGATCGATTTGATCGAGATACAGGGGACGCCGGGATAAAGCGGGCGCCATGACAACGACCGCTACGCTTTCGGCGTCAAGTTGTACCGCTGCACGATTCTGAATCGCGATGTTGCGTCCTGCTGCCGAAATAGCGCGATGCTGTCGATCGCAAGTTCGGCGAGGTGAAGCTCCGCGAACCGCCGCCGCAATTCCGCGAGCACGGCTTCGCGCCGTTTGGCCGGAAGTCGTCCCGTTAGCGTCATGTGGAAGCGAAACTCTTCCATCACATAGGGGTATCCCCAGCGATCGAGGTGGTCGCGCTGCGCTGGCGTCAGCCGCTCCGGTTGACGGCGGGCGCGATCCGCCGGGCTCAGCGGCGCACGGAAGCCGTCGAACGCGCTGACGGTATCGGCCGCAAGTTGCTCCAGTTCGAGCGAGCGCTGTGAAAGCACCACGGCGATGAAGTCGCCGATCTCGTTGACGATGGGTGTTATCGTGGGGATAGAGCGGGGCGATCGCGCGAAGGATTCGCAGGCCGCAAGCAATCCTGCTTCGGTCTTGCCTTCCGCCAGCGCCATTGGCGGTTTCAGCGTGGCGTGAAAGCCGTATTCTCGGGGATCACGCGTGATCTCCCGCCAATCAGGCACGGTCGCCGCCATGCCATGCGGAAACGGCAGTTCCTTGCCGGTGAAGGCGTCGTAGCCGAGCAGCTGCGCGCCGAAGTGATCGAGCATGCTGTCTTGTGCCGCGGCAAAGTAGATCGCGTAGCGTGGAGCATCAGTCATGGCGGCCAGAATAGAGCCGGTTCACGCCGCTGCAACCGCCTTGCGCGGCAGCACCGAGGGTCGCAGCAAGCGTCCGGCATCAGTCAGAATATCGGTCTTGACGCGGCCTTTTGTCGACGGGGCTGTGCGCGTTCGGAGTTTGCCGCGGCCTGGTATTTCTCCAGAAATTCATCGACGCCGAGCTTGCGGAAATCCGGTAGCGCGCGGCGCAGCATCTCGTGGTCCCAGTCCCACCACGCAAGCTCCATCAGCCGGTCGGCGATGGTTTCGGAAAACCGGCGTCGGATCGCGCGCGCCGGATTGCCCGCGACGATGGTGTAGGCTGCCACCTCCTTGGTCACGACGGCGCCGGCCGCGATGACCGCACCGGTGCCGATGTTGCGACCCGGCAGCACGATAGCGCCGTGCCCGATCCAGACGTCGTGGCCGATCTCGACATGGTGGGATCGTCGCCAGGCGAAGAACTCGGCATCGTCGTTTTCGCCTTCAAAATAGGCACTGGCGCGATAAGTGAAGTGCGCCTGCGTGGCCCGCTGCATGGGATGGTTGCCGGGATTGATCCGGGTCATTGCCGCGATCGAGCAGAATTTTCCGATTCCGGTGTAGGTGATCTGCGCGTCGTTCACGACATATGAATAGTCGTCCATTGACACTTCCTGCAAAATCGTGCGCGCACCGACCTCGCAAAAGGCGCCGAGCTTGACGTCGTTCAATCGTGCGGTGGGATCGACCGTCGGTTTGAGGGAGAGCTTTTTGCCGGTCATGATGATTCCAGAGGCGATGAAATCGCTCCGATGTCATCAATTGACCTGATGACATCCAGATGACGGATGCGTGACGCCTGTCCCGGATGTGGGCGGCGGCCGCATCGTAACCTGGCTGTCACATAACTGTTGAATCCAGACGTTAGCCATACGGTCTGACAAGCGCCCTGGAGCATTGCATGCTGGTGGTGGAAGGTTTGACGTGCCGTTTCGGCACAAAGACCGCGGTTGACAATGCATCGTTCTCGATCGGGCCGGGCAGTTTTGTCGGCGTGATCGGGCGCTCCGGTGCCGGCAAGTCGACCATGCTGCGGATGATCAACCGCCTCGCCGAGCCGACATCAGGACGGATAACTTTCGATGGCGTCAATGTCACCGCGCTGAAGGGCCGTGAGCTGCGCAGATGGCGCGCCCGTTCGGCCATGATCTTCCAGCAATTCAACCTGATCGGCCGTCTCGATGTGCTGACCAATGTGCTGATGGGCCGCCTCGCAACGGTCTCGCCGGCGAGGTCGTTATTGAAATTGTGGCCCGACGCCGACAAGGCGGTCGCGTTGGCCGCCCTTGAACAGTTCGGGATCGCTTCGCTCGCGGTGCAGCGCGCCGACCGGCTTTCCGGCGGACAGCAGCAGCGCGTCGCGATCGCTCGCGCACTGGTGCAGGAGCCGGACATCATCCTTGCCGATGAGCCGATCGCCTCGCTCGATCCGCACAATACCAGGGTGGTGATGGATTCGCTCCAGCGCATCAACAGGGATTTCGGAATTACCGTGATCTGCAACCTGCATTCGCTTGAGTTGGCGCGAAGCTATTGCGGCAGGTTGATCGGCATGGCCGCCGGCCGCGTGGTGTTCGACGGCACGCCGGAACAACTGACGGAAACCGAAGCGCAGCGTCTCTACGGGCTTGAATCCGACCCGAGGGGCAACGCCGCGGCAACGCCGGATGCCCTCGCCGAAGATCCCGTTCTGGGCATCCCCGCGTTCGCATAGAAGCCGCCCGTTGCGACCGCCGCACCGGCAAGAAATTGCGTCACCTTCAACAGGAGAATACCATGCTGAACCGCCGTCATTTCGTATCTGCGGGAACGATTGCGCTCGTCCTTGCGGCGGGCGCCGCCCATGCCGACGACTGGAAATCGAAATACAAGGAGCTGACGTTTGCGGTGGTGCCGGCTGAAAACGCATCCGGCGTCGCCGACCGCTATGCTCCTTTCATGACCTATCTCTCGAAGGAACTCGGCGTTCCGGTCAAGCTGCGCATCGCCAACGACTACGCCGCCGTGATCGAGGGCCAGCGCGCCGGCAACATCCAGATCGCCTATTACGGTCCGGCTTCATACTCGACCGCCTATATGACCGGCGTCAAGACTGAACCCTTCGTCACGACCCGGAACCACGACGGCACCGTCGGCTATTATTCGGTGATCTACGTCAAGGCAGACAGCCCGTACAAGGACATTGAGGATCTCAAGGGCAAGACCATCGGCTTCGTCGACCCGAATTCGACCTCCGGCTATAACGCGCCGCGCTTTTTCCTGCACAAGATCGGGATCGATGCCGATGCCTTTTTCGGCAAGTCAATCATCACCGGCAGCCACGAGAATGGCGTGATCGCCCTCGACAAGGGCACGGTCGATTGTGCGGCTGACTGGTGGAATTCCGATACCGACTCGAACCTGACGCGCATGGTTGCGAAGGGCATGGCCAAGAAGGAGGACTTCCGGATCATCTTCAAATCCGGTCTGCTGGCGGGTTCGCCCTATGCGTATTTGTCCGATCTGCCTGCCGATCTCAAGCAGAGCATCGTCAAGGCGTTCATGGACGCCCCCACCAAGGACAAGGTCGCGTTTGACCGGCTGTCTGACGGCAAGGACAAGGAGTTCGTCGCGGTGACTCACAAGGACTATCAGGACACCGTGGACATGATCCAGTTCGTCAACGACATGCGCAAGAAACGCTCCTGAAGCTGCTTTCGAGCTCGGCCGGGAGCGGCGGTTCTCGCCGCTCCCTCGCATTCGACCGGCACGGCCTATCATGACCTCCAGCATGCTGAGCGTACCGCAGGCGCGCCTTCAGGCTCTGCTTGCCGGCTATCAGCGCGAGGTCCGGCGCAGGCGATGGCAATCATTACTGGTACTGGCGATCCTTGCCATCCTGGTCGCCATCGCCGGGCGCTTCGGTGAAGTCGATCTCGCCAACCTGGTCGACAACATCTCGAACTTCACCAGCTATTTCGGCCGGATCATGCCCCGGCTGACGGTTGCGCATTTCGGCGCCAATGTTGCGGACTGGTACTGGAACATCACAGGTTGGCTCAAGCTGCTGCTCGATACCGTGCTGATCGCCTATCTCGCGACCCTGATTGGCGCCTGTGCAGCGTTCGCGATGGCCTTCCTGGCCGCGGCCAATCTGGCGTCGAGCCGTTGGCTGCGCTGGTGCATCAAGCGCGTCTTCGAGTTCTGTCGGACCGTGCCGGATCTGGTGTTCGCCCTGATGTTCGTCAGCGCCTTCGGCCTCGGTCCGCTGGCGGGAGTTCTCGCGATCGCCATCCACACCTTCGGCACGCTCGGCAAGCTGTTCACCGAGGCGATTGAAAACATCGACATGAAGCCGGTCGAAGGTGTCCACAGCACCGGCGGCCGGTTTATCGAAACCGTGCGATTCGGCGCGCTGCCGCAGGTGATGTCGAGTTTTGCGAGCTACGCCTTGCTCCGCTTTGAAATCAATGTGCGGTCCGGTTCTGTGGGCGGAATGGTGGGAGCGGGGGGCATAGGCCAGGATCTCTTCGTGGCGATCCGGAAATTCTACTATACCGATGTCAGCGCCATCCTGCTGATGATCATCGTTTGCGTTGCGATCATGGATCTCGTTACCGAACGCATCCGGCACCGGCTCTCCGGTCAGGACAAGGTGAGATGAGTACGCGCCGCATCATGCCTCCCGACGATAGCGCTGCGGTGCTCGACCGGCACCGCAACCTGTTTAGCCATTCACCCTTGCAGCGCGTTTTGGCGTTCGCGGCGCCGTTTTGCATCGGCGGCCTCGCGATATTCGCGGTGTGGTGGCTCTCCATTCCGTTCAGCCAGATCGGGCCGGGCCTGGCGTCGCTCGGCAAATTCATCGCGCTGATGTTTCCGCCATCGACCGGCGGCCATCTCGATCTGCTGCTCAAGGCGATGGGGGAGACCCTTGCCATTGCCTTTCTCGGAACGCTGATCGCGACCGTGGTGGCGTTTCCGGTCAGCTTTCTTGCAGCGAAGAATACCGCGCCTCATCCGACCATTCGATTCGCAATCCGCCGCTGCCTCGACACCATTCGTGGCATCGATGCCTTGATTTGGGCTCTGGTCTTTGTCGGTGTCGTCGGCCTCGGCCCGTTCGCCGGGATCCTCGCCATCGCGGTTTCCGATACCGGCGCGCTCGGCAAGCTGTTTTCGGAGGCGATCGAATCCGCCGAGGAACGCGCGCGCGAATCCGTGCTGGCGAGCGGTGGCACGGGGCTGCTGGCGGTGCGCTTCGGCCTGTTGCCGCAGGTGCTTCCGATCATCGCGGGGCAGATACTTTACTATTTCGAATCCAACGTGCGGTCGGCGACGATTATCGGCATCGTCGGCGCCGGCGGCATCGGGCTGCAGCTTTCCGAACAGATCAGAACCTACGATTTCGATCAGGTCGCGTTTGCGGTCATCATGATCCTTGTCACGGTGGCATTCATCGACGGGATCTCCAGCCGGCTTCGCTTTGCCATCATCGGGCGCCGCACCGTCACTTAGCTGTTTTCGACCACGAACTCGATCCGCTCGGCGGCGAAGCGCGAATGGCCTGTCAATAGCGGCTTGCCGCCGGCATCGACGTCGACGGTGTCGACCACCAGTACCGGGCGACCAAGCGCGAGGTCCAGCCGTGCCGCATCGGTAGCGTCGACAATGGCCGCCCTGACGCGGGTCGACAGCCGGCGGTAGTCGCGGATGCCGTAGTGAGCCAGCACTTTTGTCATCGAGCGCATGCGCTCGTAAACGCGGCCAACGTCGGCAAATCGTTCGGCCGAGAGCCAGTTGGTGCCAATGCAGATCGGCGTGCGGTCGGCAAACCGCAGCGTTTCGATCCGGATCAACGCTGCGCCGGTCTTCAGGCCAAGTTGCCGCGCCAGTTCGCGGCTCGCCGGTTCTTCGGACGCCGAGATCATCCGGCCGCGCGGCTCGTGGCCGCCGGCGCCGACGATCTCGGAAAATCGCGTGCGCGAACGTAGCGGATAGGCCAGCCGCGGCGCCTCGACATAGGTGCCGCTGCCGCGTTCGGCCCGCACCAGGCCGCGTTCCGCCAGCGTCGCCAGCGCCCGGCGCACGGTGTGACGGTTGACGCGATAGATGCCGGCAATTTCGGTCTCGCCCGGCAGCTTCTCGCCGGCGGCGAACTTACCATCGGCGATGCCGCGCTCGATGCCGTCGGCGACCTGCCGCCACAGCGCGACGCCGGAAGGAGGATCCTGCATGCTCATGGCGTGAAAAGATCGGAAACGGGCATCGGAAAAATCATGGCCTTGTCATGAAACAGTCATGGCGTTTCGTTATCAAGTTGTCTATTATCATAGACAACTTTGGTCTGGCAAGAGCAGCGGAACTGGCAAGGCGGACATGACGGTGACCGACGAAAAATCGCAGGTACGGCGCAAGGCGATGGCGGTGCTGGCCGATTCCGATACTGCCGAGATTGCCGGCCGGCTCGCGGGCATCGCAATGCCGGCGCATGAGAATTTGCGCGAGCCGGAGAACGGCCTGGTGATGGTGCGTGGCCGTATCGGCGGCGACGGTGCGCCGTTCAATCTGGGCGAGGCCACGGTGTCGCGCGCGGCGGTGCGGCTCGCGACGGGCGAGGTCGGGTTTGGCTATGCGCTCGGCCGCGACCGGAAGAAGGCGCAGGTGAGCGCGCTATGCGACGCGCTGATCCAGGCGTCGGATCATGCGGATGCCGTCGAAAACCAGGTGCTCGCGCCGTTGCGCGCGACGGTGTTGTCGCAGCGCAAGCGGAAGGCCGCCGAGACCGCGGCGACGCGGGTTGATTTCTACACCATGGTGCGCGGCGAGGGTTGAGCGATGACGCTATCAGCTGAACTGCCGGCAGGTTTTGCGGACAGGGTGATCTTGGCGCAGAGCAGCTTTCGCGCCGTGATGGACGCGATGGCGCGTCCGGGCAGCGTGCAGCGAATCATAGCCGGCGCCGGCGCGCCGCGGCCGATGATGCCCGGCACGGCTGCGATCGCGCTCACCTTGTTCGATCACGATACGCCGCTCTGGCTCGATCCCGCGATGTCGGCGACACCCGACGCCGCGAAATGGCTCAAGTTCCACACCAGCGCGCCCGTGGTGTCGGATCCTGTGGCGAGCGCCTTTGCGCTGATTGCCGAGCCCGCTCCATTGCCAGCGCTCGATCGGTTCGCGTTCGGCACGCCGGAATATCCAGATCGCTCGACCACGCTGATCCTGCAGGTCGACAGCCTCACCGATGGCCCGGCGGTCGAGCTGCGCGGCGCGGGTATCGATGGCGTCACGATCTTGCGTGCCACGATCAAACCTTCGGATCTGTTCGAGCGGTTGTCGATCAACGCCACGCTGTTTCCGTGCGGGATCGATGTGGTGCTGGTGGCAGGTAACGCCATCGCCGCTATCCCCCGCACCACGCGTCTTGCCGCCAAGGGAGGCTGAACCATGTATGTTGCCGTCAAGGGAGGCGAACGCGCCATCGAGAACGCGCACCGGCTGCTGGCGCATGAGCGCCGTGGCGATCGCGACGTGCCGGAGCTTTCGCTCGACCAGATCTCCGAACAGCTCAGCCTCGGCGTCGATCGCGTGATGACCGAAGGTTCGCTCTATGACCGCGAACTGGCGGCGCTGGCGATCAAGCAGGCGCGCGGCGACCTGATCGAGGCGATCTTCCTGGTTCGCGCCTTCCGCGCCACGCTGCCCAGATTCGGCGCCACCGAGCCGGTCGATACCGGCAAGATGCAGGTGCGCCGGCGGATCTCGTCGACCTTCAAGGATATCCCGGGCGGCCAGATCCTCGGGCCGACCTTCGACTACACCCATCGCCTGCTCGATCCGCAACTGGCCGAAGGCGGCGCGCCGGAATTGCCGGCGCAATCGGAAGCGCCATCCGCCACGATACTGCGCGTCATCGATATCCTCGGCCGCGATGGCCTGATCGAATCGTCACCGCCGGCCGACGACGACAAGCCGGTCGGCGACCTGACGCGCGAGGCGTTGAGTTTTCCAGCCGATCGCGATCTGCGGCTGCAAAACCTGGCGCGCGCCGATGAGGGCTTCCTGCTGGCGCTCGGCTATTCGTCGCAGCGCGGCTATGGCCGCAACCATCCCTTTGCCGGCGAGATCCGGCTCGGCGAGGTCGAGGTCGAATTCATGGCCGAGGATGTCGGCTTCGCCGTGCCGCTCGGCTCGATCACATTGACCGAATGCCAGATGGTCACCCAATTCAAGGGCTCGGCCGCGCAAGCGCCGTGCTTCACCCGCGGCTACGGGCTCGCCTTCGGACAGAGCGAGCGCAAGACCATGTCGATGGCGCTGGTCGACCGCACCTTGCGGGCGCGCGAACTCGGCGAAGAAGTTCTGGCGCCGGCGCAGGACGAGGAATTCGTGATGTCGCACTCCGACAATGTGCAGGCGACCGGCTTTGTCGAGCATCTCAAGCTGCCGCATTATGTCGACTTCCAGTCCGAGCTCGGCCTGTTGCGCAAGCTGCGCAAGGAATTCACTGAGGCCGCAGAGGCGCCCGCGCCGTTGCAGGAGGCCGCCGAATGAACGCGCCGGCCTACAACTTCGCCTATCTTGACGAGCAGACCAAGCGGATGATCCGCCGCGCGATCCTCAAGGCGATCGCGGTCCCCGGCTATCAGGTGCCGTTTGCCAGCCGTGAAATGCCGATGCCTTATGGCTGGGGCACCGGCGGCGTGCAGGTGACGGCCGCGATCCTCGGCCGCGACGACGTACTCAAGGTCATCGACCAGGGTTCCGACGACACCACCAACGCGATCTCGATCCGCAAATTCTTCGCCAAGACCGCGGGCGTTGCCACCACCACCAGCACGGCGGATGCCACCGTGATCCAGACCCGGCATCGCATCCCGGAAGCCTCGCTGCACGCGGGGCAGGTGCTGGTCTATCAGGTGCCGATCCCCGAGCCGCTGCGCTTCCTGGAGCCCCGCGAGACCGAGACGCGGCGCATGCATGCGCTCGGCGAATACGGCCTGATGCATGTGAAGCTGTATGAAGACATCGCTCGCTTCGGTCATATCGCGACCTCCTATGCCTATCCGGTCAAGGTCAACGCGCGCTATGTGATGGACCCGTCGCCGACGCCGAAATTCGACAATCCGAAGATGGACAATTGCGCGGCGTTGCAGTTGTTCGGCGCCGGCCGGGAGAAGCGGATCTACGCGATCCCGCCATATACGTCCGTGGTATCGCTCGATTTCGAGGACCACCCGTTCAATCGCTACCGCCACGATGCGCCCTGCGCACTATGCGGCGCCAATGACAGCTATCTCGACGAGATCGTCACCGACGACAAGGGTAGCCGCATGTTCGTCTGTTCCGATACGGATTTTTGCGAGACCCGTCAGGCGCAGGGTCATCGCGGAAGCGAAAGTGCAGCCCCGCACGAGGAGATGGTGCATGGCTGACCAGGAGAAAGACGACGACCAGCCGCTCTTGATGGCCGAAGGCCTCGGCAAGTCCTACGGCCGGCTGATAGCCTGCCGCGACGTGTCGTTCGCGCTCTATCCCGGCGAGGTGCTGGCAATCGTCGGCGAGTCCGGCTCGGGCAAATCCACTTTATTGCAACTGCTGTCGGCGCAGCTTGCGCCCAGCGCGGGGCGCGTGTCGTACCGGATGCGCGACGGCGTGATGCGCGATCTCGCCAGCCTCGGTGAAGCCGAGCGGCGCTTTTTGTTCCGCACCGACTGGGGCTATGTGCACCAGGATCCGGCGCAGGGCCTGCGCATGGCGGTGTCGGCCGGCGCCAATGTCGGCGAACGGTTGATGGCGGTCGGCTGGAATCATTACGGCCGGATTCGCGACACCGCATCCTCGTGGCTGGAGCGGGTCGAGATCGACATCGCGCGGATCGATGATGCGCCACGGACCTATTCGGGCGGCATGCGCCAGCGGCTGCAGATCGCGCGCAATCTCGTCACCGGGCCGCTGCTGGTGTTCATGGACGAGCCGACCGGCGGCCTCGACGTCTCGGTGCAGGCGCGCCTGCTCGATTTGATGCGTAATCTCGTCAGCGAGCTCGGCCTCGCTGCGATCGTGGTCACCCATGACCTCGCGGTGGCGCGGCTGTTATCGCACCGCGTGATGGTGATGAAGGGCGGCCGCGTGATCGAAACCGGCCTGACCGACCAGGTGCTCGACGATCCCCGTGAGCCCTATACCCAACTGCTTGTCTCCTCGATTTTGCCGGCATGAGCGACAAATGACTGCGATGATCGAACTCAGCGACGCCCAAAAGAGCTTCGTGATGCATTTGCAGGGCGGCATCGAGCTGCCCGTGGTGCGCGGCGTTTCGTTCCATGTCGTATCAGGCGAGTGCGTGGTGCTGTCGGGGCCGTCTGGCGCCGGCAAATCCTCGATCCTGAAAATGATCTTCGGCAATTACCGCTGTGGCGGCGGCCGGATCGGCATCCGCCACCAGGGCAAGGTGATCGATCTCGCCAAGGCCGAGCCGCGGCAGGTGCTGAGCGTGCGCCGCTCGACCATCGGCTATGTCAGCCAGTTCCTGCGTGCGGTGCCCCGGGTCGCGACCATCGACGTGGTCGCCGAGCCCTTGATCGTCAACGGCACCTCGCGCGCGGAAGCGCGCGAAAAGGCTGGCGCATTGCTGCGCAGGCTCAACATTCCCGAACGGCTATGGCCGCTGCCGCCTTCGACCTTTTCCGGCGGTGAACAGCAGCGCGTCAATATCGCCAGGGGTTTCATTTCCGATCTGCCGATCCTGCTCTTGGATGAGCCGACCGCCTCGCTCGATGCGGCCAACCGCGCGGTCGTGGTCGAACTGATCGAGCAGAAGAAACGTCAGGGCGTCGCCATGGTGGCGATCGTCCATGATGACGAGATACGCCAGGAGATCGCTGACCGGATCGTCGATGTCACGTCGTTTGCTGCTGCTGCCTGAAGAGAGAAACCCTGAGATGAACGAAAAATCCGAAACCGTCATCGGCAACGCCCGCATCGTGCTGGCGGATCGCGTCATCGAGCGCGGCTGGATTGCCTTTGCCGATGGCCGCATTGCCGAAGTCGGCGAGGGCGATGCGCCGTCGGCAAGCGAGGATGCCGGCGGCGACCTGGTCATGCCTGGCCTGATTGAATTGCACACGGATCACCTCGAGGCGCATTACGTGCCGCGGCCGAAAGTGTTCTGGAATCCGATCGCGGCGGTCGTCTCCTATGACGGGCAACTGGCCACCTCCGGCATCACGACGGTATTGGATTCGCTACGGGTCTGGCGCGAAGAGGGCGCCGAAGAAGTTGACGGAAACGCGGGCTTGTTCGCCGAGGCCATTGCCTCGGCGCGTGAGGCCAATCTGCTGCGCGCCGATCATTTCCTGCATCTGCGTTGTGAAATTCCGATGCCGAGTGTGATCGAGGAAGCCACCGAACTGGTCGGGCGGCCGGACGTGCGGCTGATGTCGCTGATGGACCATACGCCAGGGCAGCGCCAATTTCGCGACGAGGTCAAGTTGCGCGACTATTATCGCGGCAAGGGCGGCGGCAAGACCGACGCCGAGCTCGATGCGATGTTCGACAAGCGCATCGCCTACCAGAAGGCCTATGCGACGACCAACCTGCGCGCGATCGTGGCGCTGGCGCATCGGCACGCCGTTCCGCTCGCCAGCCATGACGACACCACGGAAGAGAACGTCAACGAGGCGATCCGCGATCGGGTTTCAGTGGCCGAATTTCCGACCACGATGGAAGCCGCGCGCGGTTTGCATCAGGCCGGCATCGGCATCCTGATGGGCGCGCCGAACGTGGTGCGCGGCGGCTCGCATTCCGGCAACGTCGCGGCGGTCGATCTGGCCCGCGAAGGACTGCTCGACATCCTGTCGTCGGATTATATTCCGTCGAGCCTGTTGATGGGCGCGCTGCAATTGCCGCACCATGTTGCCGCGATCGATGTTGCCGCGGCGATCCGCACCGTCACCAAGGCGCCGGCGGAGGCGGTCGGTCTCCATGATCGCGGCGAGATCGCCGCCGGCAAGCGCGCCGATGTGATCCGCGTCCATGTCGCGGGTGACGTTCCCGTGGTGCGTTCGGTGTGGCGCGAAGGGCAGCGGGTGGCATGAGCGACGCGCCGGCCATATCCGGTTGTCGGACGGCAGCGATCGGGCCGGGCCGGCTGATCCTGGTGGTTGGCCCGAGCGGCGCCGGCAAGGATACGCTGCTGCGGCTGGCGCGCGCCGCTTGTGCGGACGAATCCAACGTGGTATTCGCGCGCCGCGTGGTTACGCGGGAAGCGTCCGCCTTTGAAGACAATGAGCAGGTCAGCCACGACGCCTTCCGGCGAGCGCTCGCACAAGACGCCTACTCCGCGCATTGGCAA
>JAGXAF010000243.1 GCA_018971675.1 Bradyrhizobium sp. | reverse complement strand
CCGATCAGCAGGATGATGCCGATCAGCGCGATCAGGCTAAAATCGAATCCGGACACCATCAAAAGCGCCAGCGCGCCGACGCCGGCCGAGGGCAGCGTCGACAGGATCGTCAGCGGATGGATGTAGCTTTCGTAGAGGATGCCGAGGATCAGGTAGACCACCACCAGCGCCGCCAGGATCAACAGCGGCACGCTGCCGAGCGATTGCTGGAACGCCTGCGCGGTGCCCTGGAAGCTCGAGTTCAGCGTGGCCGGCGCGCCGATGTCGACCATCGTTCGCTGAATGGCATTGGTCGCCTCTCCCAGCGCGACGCCCTCGGCGAGGTTGAAGCTGATGGTGATGGCCGGGAACTGACCCTGGTGGCTGATCGAGAGCGGCCGGACCGGCGTGGTGGTCCAGGTCGCGAATACCGATAGCGGCACCTGCCCGCCCGTGACCGGCGACTTGATATAGAGCTTGTTGAGGGTGTCGAGGTCGCCCTGCAGTTCGGGGAGAATTTCCAGGATCACGTGATAGCTGTTGAGTTGGGTGAAATATTGCGTGACCTGGCGCTGGCCGAAGGCGTCATACAGCGTATCATCGATCAATTGCGGCTGGATGCCGTAGCGCGCGGCGGTGTCGCGGTTGATCTTGAGCTGCAGCGTGGTGCCCTGGGTCTGCTGGTCGGTCGCGACGTCACGCAACTGCGGCAGGGTCTGCATCTTGGCCAGGATCTTCGGCGCCCACTCGTTCAGCTCGTCCAGATTGGCATCCTGCAGCGTGTATTCGAACTGGGTGCGGGTGGCGCGGCCGCCTAGCCGGACGTCCTGCGACGCCTGCATGAACAGCCGTGCTCCCTGAACCTTTTCGGCCTGTGGCCGCAGCCTTGCGATGATATGCTGGGCGTCGGCGTCGCGCTCGTCACGCGGCTTCAGCGTAATATAGAGACGGCCGGTATTGAGCGCGCTGCCGCCGCCGCCGATGAACATCGCGATGCTGTCGACGGCGGGATCGTGCTGCACGATCGAGCCGAGTTCTTCCTGATGACGCTTCATGTCAGCAAAGGAAATATCCTGGCCGGCTTCGGAGGTCGCAGTCAGGAAGCCGTTATCCTGTTGCGGAAAAAACCCCTTGGGAATGATGATGAAGAGGTAGACCGACAATCCCACGGTCGCAAAGAATACGCAGAGCGTGGTCAGCCGCCATCGCAGCACGGTATCGAGACCGCGCTCGTAGGCGTGCAGCATCGCCTGAAAACCACGCTCGCTCCATTGATAGACCCGGCCGTGCCGGACTTCCTGGTGCGCGCGCAGGAAGCGCGACGCCATCATCGGGGTCAGCGTCAGCGACACAACCAGCGACACGAAAATCGCCATCGCCAACGTCACCGCGAATTCCCGGAACAACCGGCCGATGATGCCGCCCATCAGCAGCAGCGGGATCAAAACCGCCACCAGCGAAACGCTGATCGACATGATCGTGAAGCCGATTTCGCTGGCGCCCTTGAATGCCGCGGCCAGCGGCGTCTCGCCCTGCTCGATATAGCGCGTGATGTTTTCCAGCATCACGATGGCGTCGTCGACCACGAATCCGACCGATATGGTCAGCGCCATCAGTGACAGATTGTCCAGCGTATAGCCGAACATCCACATCAGCGAGCACGCGCCAAGCAGCGCCAGCGGCACCGTGACGCTCGGGATAATGGTCGCCCAGGCGCTGCGCAGAAAGATGAAGATCACCATCACCACCAGAATGATGGTCACCATCAGCGTGAACTGGACATCCTCGACGGCGGCGCGGATGGTCAGGGTGCGGTCGCTGATGATCTTGATCTTGATGGCGGGCGGAATCGCCGCGATCAGCCTTGGCAATTGCGCCTTGATCTTGTCGACGGTTTCGATGACGTTGGCGCCCGGCTGCTTGAATATGACCAGGAACACGCCTCGCTTGCCGTCAGCCCAGGCCGCCTGCTTGGTATCTTCGGGACCCGACACCGCCTTGCCAATGTCGCGGATGCGCAGCGGCCCGCCGTTGCGATAGGCGATGATGACGTCGTTCCAGGCGTCGGGGTTGGTCAGCTGGTCATTGGCGTAGATCGTATAGGCCCGTTTGTCGCCGTCGATATTGCCCTTCGGACTGTCGGTGGTGGTGATCGCGATCTGGTTGCGGATGTCTTCCAGCGACAGGCCTTTGGCCACCAGCTTGGCCGGGTCGACCTGAATCCGTATCGCGGGTTTCTGCTGGCCGCCGATAAAGACCTGCGCAACCCCCGAGATCTGGCTGATCTGCTGCGCAAGCTGGGCATCGACCGCGTCGCTGACCGTGGTGAGCGGCAGCGTATCGGAGGTCGCCGATAGCAGCAGGATCGGGGAATCCGCCGGGTTGACCTTGCGGTAGGTCGGCGGCGTCGGCAGGTTTTTCGGCAACTGGCCGCTGGCCGCGTTGATCGCCGCCTGGATATCGTTGGCCGCGCCGTCGATGCTGCGGTTGAGATCGAACTGGATGGTGATCGCCGTGGAGCCGAGCGAACTCGTGGAGGTCATCTGGGCGATGCCGGGGATTTGCGCCAGCTGCCGTTCCAGCGGCTGCGCCACCGAGGAGGCCATGGTTTCAGGGCTGCCGCCCGGGAGGCTGGCGGCGACCTGGATGGTCGGGAAATCGACCTGGGGCAACGGCGCGACCGGGAGCAACGGATAGGACACGATGCCGACGAACAGGATGCCTGCCATCAGCAAGGAAGTTCCGATCGGATACCGAATAAAAGGCGCAGAAATGCTCTCGCTCATGCAAGAACCTCCTGTCGAGTTTCTGCTCCCTCAAACCCCAAGATATCGTTGCAGCACCTCAGGCTGGGCCTTGATTTCCTGTGCCGGACCTTCGTGAACGATGTGCCCGTTATTAACGATGTAGATGCGCTGGGCAAGGGTCAGCGTCGCCGCGAGATTCTGCTCGACCAGCACGATGGTCTGGCCGGCCGCCGCCAGATCGCTGCAGGCCTTCATCAGGTCGCGCACGATGATCGGGGCCAGCCCCTCGAACGGTTCGTCGAGCAGGACGATCTTGGGGTCGCGCACCAGCGCACGCGCAATCGCCAACATCTGTTGCTCGCCGCCGGACAGGTCGGTACCGCGATTGCCTCGCCGCTCCTTCAACCGCGGGAACATCTCATAGATACGGCTGAGCGGCCAGCGTTTCGAGGCGGTCAACCCGGCCAGAACAAGATTTTCCTCGACATTGAGGCTGCCGAAAATCCTGCGTTCCTCGTGCACGAGCTGCATCCCGGCGAGCGCAATGGTGTGGCTCTTTTGTCCCGCGATCTCGACACCGTCGAACATCACCGAACCGGTGCGCGGCGTCACCACGCCCATCAGGCTTTTCAGCGTCGTGCTCTTGCCGGCGCCGTTGCGGCCGAGCAACGCCACCACTTCGTTGCGCTCGACCCGCAGCGCGACGTCGAAGAGGATATGGGAATCCCCATAATAGCTGTTCAGGCCCTTGACCTCGAGCAGGCTCATGGGTCGATCACTCCATGCACGCCGCCAAGATAGGCTTCCTGCACCGCGGCACTTTTCTTGATCTCGTCCGGCGAGCCTTCGACCAATACGCGGCCTTCCTGCAGCACGGTAATTCGTCCGGCCAGTTCGAACAGCGCATCCATGTCATGATCGATGATGATCATGGTGCGGTCGCGGCTGATCGATTTGAGCAGCTTGACCGTCTCGACGCGCTCCTGCGGACTCATGCCGGCCAGCGGCTCATCCAGCAGCAGAAGGCTCGGCGAGGTCGCCAGCGCCAGGCCGATCTCCAGGCGGCGCTTTTCGCCATAGGCGAGTTCCGATACCGGCGTGTCGGGCCGCGCGGCAAGATTGACCAGTTCGAGCGTTCGCGCGACCTGCGCGTTCAGGCCCGGGATGCTGTCGAGGCTGCGGAACAGGTCGAGGCGGAATTTGCCGCGCAATTTGGCCAACGCCGCGATCACGATGTTCTCGCGCACGGTCAGTCCCGTGAACAACTGATTGACCTGGTAGCTCTTGGTCAGGCCGTGCTGACACACGTCGGTAACGCTGGTGCCGGTGATGTCGCGCCCTTCGAAGACGATCGTGCCCGAGGTCGGCGGGACTTCGCAGGTCAGCATCTTGAAGAAGGTCGACTTGCCGGCGCCGTTCGGACCGATGATACCGCGTAGCTCGCCATGGGCGACGGTGAAATCGATATCGCTGTTGGCAAGGAGGCCGCCATAGCGCTTGGTCAGGCCGGTTGCCTGCAGGATCGGACCGGTACGGGCCGCGCTTTTGCGCGGCTGCGCCGATATCGGCGCGGCCTTCGGGTTGGCGGCCGCCCCCAAGCTGGATGCAACGGCCGGTGGGCTTGTCACGGCGGGCCTCGACCACTTGCCGACGATAAAGCGGTAGAGATCTTCAAGACCACCGACGATGCCGCGACGCAGGAAGCAGACCAGCAGCACGAACACGGTACCGAGCACGAGCTTCCAGGCCGCTCCGAGCCCGAGGGCCGCCTGCAGGAAATCCTGTAGAAAAAGCCAGACCGCGGCGCCGACCAGCGGACCGAACAGGGTTGCCCTGCCCCCGATCGCGGTCTGCATCACTAGCTGTCCCGAGGTGTCGAAGGTGAAGGCATCGGGCGGCATGAACGCCTGCAACACGCCGAGCAGGCCACCGGCAAACCCGGCATAGGCAGCCGCGATCACGAAGGCAGCGAGCTTGTAGCCGTGGATGTTGTGGCCGACCGCGGTCGCACGCAGCGGATTGTCGCGGATCGCGCTCAATATCGCGCCGACCGGCGAGCGCACGATGCGCAACGCGATCACGACACCGACGAAGTAGCACAGCGCGAGAAACTGGTAGAGCGACCAGCCGGTGGTGAAATGCACCGTGGTGAAGCCGAGATTGAAGCTCGGGGTCGGCACGCCAGGTAGCCCGTTCTCGCCGCCGGTCCAGCCCGACAATGGATTGAACTCGACGAAAAAGAACA
>JAGXAF010000026.1 GCA_018971675.1 Bradyrhizobium sp. | reverse complement strand
TAGAACGCCAGCGCATCCTTGCGGTCGAGCTTCTCGATCTCCTGATGCCAGCCGATCACCGGCCGTCCGTAGGGATGATTGAGATACAGCGCCGCCATGATCTGCTCGGTCAACCGCGCTTCCGGATTGTTGGCGACCCGCATGTTGTACTCCTCAAGCACCACGTCGCGCTCGGGCAATACGTTCTCGTCCTTGAGAACGAGGCCGGTCATGCGATCTGCCTCGAACTCCATCATGGTGCCGAGCTGGTCGCGCGGCACGCGTTGAAAGTAGCCGGTGTAGTCGGTCGAGGTGAAGGCGTTTTCGTTGCCGCCGATCCGCAGCACGGTCTTGGAAAACTCGCCGGCCGGATGCTTGCTGGTGCCCTTGAACATCAGATGTTCAAGAAAATGCGCGAGCCCCGATTTACCGGGGGTCTCGTCCGCGGAGCCGACCTTGTACCAGATCATCTGCGTGACCACGGGGGTGCGGTGATCCGGGATCACCACGACCTTCAGTCCGTTGGAAAGCGTGAAGGTCGCGGGCGGATCGGAGGTGTGCGCGAACACGCCGGGAGCGAAGAAAGCAAACGTCAAGGCCAGCGCGGCGAAGATCGAGGCAGCAAAACGGTTTGGGGGCATCATGACCTGTCTGGAGGCCCGAACGAACAGGTTCGGCAATGAAATGCGGATAGCGTACACTGCGCATTTGACGTCGAGCGTCACGAAGCCGCGAGACCGGCTTAACTATTCGCCATCTTCAATGGCTGGCTTGGTCGTAGGGATCGAATGTCTTATTCAGCGATTCCTTGGGGCCGGTGCCGTAAGCGAAATTCGGCGACGGCGTTTGGTATCCGACCGGAGGCTGGGTCAGCGATTCCCGGTCCGGCTCACCCGTGAAAGGCGCGGACTCGGCGGTGTTGCCGTGGAACATGCCCAGCAAGCCGCCATTGTAACCGAGCTGTGACGGGCTCAGCGGATTGGCATTGCCGGCGCCGGGCACCGCGCTATCGGAAACGGCCGTGCCGCCCGATGTACCCGGAGCCGTCCTGGCAACATTGAGTTCGCTCGGCTTCAGGACGCGCGCCGCTTCAATGGGATCCTTGTTTGCTTTCTTTCGCGCGGCGATCGCCTTCTTGCGGCGTGCTTCGTCGGGATCCTTCGGCCAGTTCGGTACGTTCACCTCGGCCGATGTGGAAGCCGGCGGCGGCAGATCGAGATTTGGCGGCACGACCAGCGGCGACCGCTCGCGATAGTCGATGCCGCGATTTTCCATGTTGGTGGCACCGATTCCGGACATGATGTCGCCGATGATCTTCTCCTCGAAGGTCCTGTCGTCATTGTCGTCGTCTTGGGCGCGCGCAACACCGACCGTCATCACAACACCGATGCCCAGCGCGACAGCCGCGATCCTGAGCGCGCGCACCGGCACGTCGCTCGAATTCCGCAGCAACCAGCCCCTGGTTTTGGTCTTGCGCATTGCTCTGTTCCTGTTCAACATTCCGCGGCGTGCGTAGATCCGGCAGTGCTCCGCGACTGCGGCAATGGCAGCCCCGGAGGGTCCTATTTGACCGGGATCAGGGCGCTTTTGCGGCGGGAACCCCCACGATGGAATCATACAATAGGGCCGCCACACCGGCAACAATCGCCGAATCGGCAAGGTTGAACACGTACCATTCCCACCTGTGCCCCCCGATCTGGAGGTGGAACAGGGCGAAATCGACCACCGCGCCGTAGGCGAGGCGGTCGATGGCGTTGCCAATGGCACCTCCGATGATCAGGCCGAGCGCCAACGTGGCCAGCAGGGTGCGCGAGCGCACCATCCAGATCGCCAGAACGATCACCGCTACGGCCTTGATCGTCATCAAGATGATCTGGGCGAGCGCGCCGTCGTTCTGAAACCAGCCGAAGCTGATCCCCGGGTTCATCGCCAGTACCAGATCGAAAAACGGCGTCACGCGCACCGCGCCGCGGTGGGCGATATCGAAGACGAACAGCAGCCAGAGCTTCGACGCCTGGTCGAGCGCGAGCACGATAATGGCGGCGATCACGCCGGGGCGGGAGTTGCGAAAGCTTTCGATGCCGAACAATTATCTGGCCTTCTTTTTCTTTTTTGTCTTCGTTCGTGCGCTGTCTTTGCTCGATTTCCGGGCGACCTTTTTCTTCTTTTTGTTCGCGGCTGAAGCGCGGTTCTTTCCCGGCTGTTTGGCGGCTTTTCTCGCCTTCCTGGCCTTCCTGGTTGGCTTCCTGGCTTTGGCCTTGGCGGCTTTCCCGGCTTTGGCTTTCTCGGCTTTTGCAGTCTTGTTGGTCACCGCCTTTGCCTTGGCAGTTCTCCCGGCTTTAGCCCTTTTGGCTTTTGGGCTCCTGTCAGCTTCGACTGCGGCTTTTGCGTTGGCAACCTTGTCGGCTGCTGCAGCTCTTTTGTCCTCAGTCTCTGCTTTGACTTCGTCAGCCGTCTCCGCATTGACAGCGTTTTTGGCATTGTCGGCTACCATTGTCTTTAAGCCGATATTCTGGGGGCCACCTTGCCCGGTCGACTGCTGCTCGATCGGCTTAACAGGCTCGGCCTGTTCATCGCTCCAACCGAGCGCCTTCCACTCCCGCAGCGCTTGCGCATCGCGCGGCGAGACGTCCGGATATTCGGAATCTTCCCCGACCGTCGGCAGGATCTTCCAGGAGCGCGCGCATTTGGCGCCGGTGGCCCTCTCGACCACGACGGCGACTCCAGGCACGCCATCGAGCCGGAATGCGTCAACTGGCGCGTCGCCGTCCCTCACTTCGTAACCGGAGGTGATGCAGACCTCCGCGAGATCGATGTCGAACAGCGTGGCAAGCATTGCGCGGTCAGCGACGTAAATCACAGGTGCCGCCTCGAGCGACGAGCCGATCCGCTTGGCGGCGCGTTCGATCTCGAGCGCGCCGGTGACGACACGGCGGACACTGCGGATGGTTTCCCATTTCGCGGCCAAGGCATCGTTACGGAAAGTCTCGAGGCCGTCGGGAAACAGCGTGAGATGCACCGACGGCTCGGCGTCCGGCCGGTACATCCGCCATGCCTCTTCCGTGGTGAACGACAATACCGGCGCCAGCCATTTCAGGATCGCGTCGCAAAGGATGTCGATCGTGGTCAACGCCGCCTTGCGCGCCGTCGACGACGGCGGATCGCAATACAGCGTGTCCTTGCGAATGTCGAAATAGAACGCCGACAATTCGGTGTTCATGAATGCCGCAAGGCTCGCGACCACGGTCTTGTAGTCGAACCCGGCATAGGCGTTGCGGACGATCGCCGCCTGCTCGGCGAGCTGATGCAGCATCAGCCGCTCCAGTTCAGGCATATCGATCGGCGCGACCGCATCCCCGGCGTCGAAATGGTGCAGCGTGCCGAGCATCCAGCGGATCGAGTTGCGCAGCTTGCGATAGGTCTCGACGGTATTTTTGAGGATCTCCGGGCCGATCCGTTGATCGTCGGCATAGTCGGTGGCGCAGACCCAGAGCCGGAGGATGTCGGCGCCGGACTGCGCCATCACCTTTTGCGGCTCGACGGTGTTGCCGACGGATTTCGACATCTTGCGGCCGTTCTCGTCCAGCGTGAAGCCGTGAGTCAGCACCACGTCGAACGGTGCACGGCCGCGGGTGCCGCAGCTTTCCAGCAGCGACGACTGGAACCAGCCGCGATGCTGGTCCGATCCTTCCAGATACATCACGGTGTCGTGGCCGCCATCGACCTTGCGCCTGATGCCGGCGAGCCCCGGAAAGTGCACGGGGTCTTCCAGCACGAAAGCATGCGTGGAGCCGGAATCGAACCAGACGTCGCAGATATCGTCGACCTTCTTCCATTCCTCGTTGGCAAGCGAGCCGAGAAAGCGTTCACGCGCGCCGTCCATGTACCAGGCGTCCGCGCCTTCTGTTTCGAATGCATCGGCGATGCGCTGGTTGACCGCTTCGTCCTGCAGGATTTCAGCCGAACCGTCGCCTTTCTCGCGCACGAACACCGCAATCGGAACGCCCCAGGCACGCTGGCGCGAGATCACCCAGTCCGGCTTGCTGTTGATCATGCCGTTGATGCGGTTCTGGCCGGACGGCGGCACCCATTGCGTCACCGAGATCGCATGCAACGCGCGGGCGCGCAGCGTGTCGCCTGCGTGAACTCCCTTCCCCCTTGCGGGGGAGGGTTGGGGAGGGGGGTAAGCTGCGGATGCTGCCGTTGTGGCTCCCCCCACCCCTAACCTCGAGAGCGAGCTTTGCTCGCCTCGGACCTCGCGAGGGGGAGGGGAGGAAATGACGATGTCCTTATCCATCGCGATGAACCATTGCGGCGTGTTGCGGAAGATCACCGGCTTCTTCGAGCGCCACGAATGCGGATATTGGTGTTTCAACCTACCGCGCGCGAGCAGCTTCTCAGCCACGACCAAGGCCTTGATCACGACTTCGTTGGCATCGCCCTTTTCGCCCTTGTCGTTGATCACCCGCTTGCCCTCGAAACCCGGCGCTTGATCGGTCAGAGCGCCGTTCTCGTCGACGGTGTAGGGAATTGTGGTGTTGATGCCGCGCTGGGCCAGTTCGCGCGCGTTCGACGTCCAGACGTCGAAGTCCTCGCGGCCGTGACCGGGCGCGGTATGCACGAAGCCGGTGCCGGTGTCGTCGGTAACGTGATCGCCGGCAAGCAGTGGGACCGTGAATTCGTATCCGCCAGCGAGACCGCGCAACGGATGCGCGCACTCCACCACGTCAAGCGAATCTGCCGGTACGTCGCGGACCTTTTCGAAAGTCGTGACGCGTGCCTGCTTGAACACACTTTCCGCAAGAGCGTCCGCCAGAATCAAAAGATCGCCCGGCCTGGCCCAATTGTCGGCAGGCGCGTCCGTGACCTTGTAGAGGCCGTAGGCGATTTTCGACGAGAAGCTGATGGCCCGGTTGCCGGGCAGCGTCCATGGCGTCGTGGTCCAGATCACGACGGACGCGGAAGCCAGCGCTCCATGCGCGGGATTTGTGACCGGGAATTTCACCCACACGGTATCTGAGGTATAGTCTTCGTATTCGACTTCAGCCTCGGCCAGCGCCGTCTTTTCGACGACGCTCCACATCACTGGCTTGGAGCCACGATAGAGCGTGCCGTTGGCGGCGAATTTCATCAGCTCGCGCGCGATCTGCGCTTCGGCGAAATAGTCCATGGTGGCGTAGCGGTGATCCCAGTCGCCGATGACACCGAGTCGCTTGAATTCCTCGCGCTGCACGTTGAGCCAGTGGTTGGCATAGGTGCGGCATTCCCTGCGGAATGCCACCATCGCGGTCGAATCGCGGAAATCCGGCTTCGGCTTGCCTTTGGAGCGGTAGTTTTCCTCCTCGATCTTCCATTCGATCGGCAGGCCGTGGCAATCCCAGCCCGGCACGTAGTTGGAATCGAAGCCGAGCATCTGCTGGCTCCTGGTAACGACATCCTTGAGGATCTTGTTCAGCGCATGCCCGATATGGATGTTGCCGTTGGCATAGGGCGGGCCGTCATGCAGGACGAACTTGGCGCGGCCGGCTGCACTCCGGCGCAGGCGGTCGTAGAGGCCGATCTCGTTCCAGTGCCTGAGGATTTCCGGCTCGCGTTGCGGCAGGCCGGCGCGCATCGGGAATTCCGTCTGCGGCAGATAGAGGGTTTTGGAATAGTCTTTGACGTCGGACTTTTGCGGCTTTTCGGACATGAAGGCTCTGGTTTGGCTCGAAGGGCGCTGAACGCGAGGAATCGCCAGGTGAAGCAGAGGATCCCGGTCTTGCGCCAAGCCGAAGCTCAGGCGGAAGCCGGGCCGCTAATGCGTATGGTGCGCCGCGCAAACATGGGGCTTTCCATAGCAGCCAGCGGAGCGAATCGCAAAGCCCCGCAGGATGTCAGCCGATCTTTCCGAGTTTCGGAAACGCGTCAGGATTTTCCGCCAACGCCGCGCGGGCACCGGCGCTGTCGCCGTCCATCTGGTGCACCAGCGCCTCGACACCGTCGAATTTCAGTTCTTCGCGTATGAAACCGATGAAGGCGACGTCCAGTGTCGCGCCGTAAAGGTCGCCTTCGAAATCGAACAGGAAAACCTCCAGCAGCGGCGCGCCATTGTCGAAGGTCGGGCGGCGGCCGAAGCTGGCGACCCCGTCCAAACGTTCTTCGCCGCGACCGACCCGCACCGCATAGATGCCGTGCTTGAGCCCGCAATTCTTGTCGAGACGGATGTTGGCGGTAGGGTAGCCGAACACGCGGCCGCGTTTTTCGCCATGGATCACCTCGCCTGAGGCAAACCAGGGGCCTCCGAGCATGGCGGTGGCCTCCGTGATCTGTCCCTCGGCGAGTGCCATGCGGATCGCGCTGGAGGATACCGGCCGCTCGTCGATATCGATATGGGGCTGCACATCGACCTCGATGCCGAGCCGGGGGGCCTCATGTACCAGAAGGCCGGGCGATCCGACCCGGCCCTTGCCGAAATGAAAGTCATAACCCACCGCAACTCCGCTGATTCCGAGCCGTTCGATGAGATCATGGTGAATAAATTCTTGCGCGCTGGTTCCAGCGCGCGCCTTGTCGAAGGTCATGACCACGGCGCCTGCCAGTCCCGTTCCGGCCAGCAGCCGGAGCTTTCCGGCCTCGTCCGTAAGCCGGAACTGGGGTGAATTCGGGCTGAAAAAGCTGCGCGGATGCGGCTCGAAGGTCAGCGCCAGCGCCGGTTTGCCATGTGCGCGACCCATTGCCAGCGCGGCTGCGATCACGGCGCGGTGACCGAGATGGACGCCATCGAAATTGCCCATCGCGACGACCATTCCCTTGGGAATCGCGGCCGAAGGCGTGGAATCACGGACAATAATAAAGTCAGAGGTCATTTTTTGGCATTCAACCCGAGCCGGGATGGGTGGCGAGACCGTGACTTGGCCGCCCTGGCGAAGTCAAGCCGAGCTCTGCTCAAGGCCGAAATCGGCGCCCCGGTGGTCCGGAGCGGCTTCGCCGAGACCCGATTAACGCGCTGTTTAACGGCTGATGCTAGTGCTTGGGACGAACTGCGGGGGGACTCCCGGTCCCAGGCAGGCGTATCGATGACAGATAGCGTTGGCGTTGTTTGGGGGACCCAAGATGGCGGTTGATTTGTCGATGTCGGTTCTGGTGGTGGATGATTACAACACCATGATTCGGATCATCCGGAATCTCCTGAAGCAGCTCGGCTTCGAGAATATCGACGATGCCAGCGATGGATCGGCAGCGCTGAACAAGATGCGCGGCAAAAAATACGGGCTGGTGATCTCGGACTGGAACATGGAGCCGATGACCGGCTATGACCTGCTCAAGGAAGTTCGTGCCGATCCCAACCTCGCGACCACGCCCTTCATCATGATCACCGCGGAATCCAAGACCGAGAACGTGATCGCGGCCAAGAAGGCCGGGGTGAACAACTATATCGTCAAGCCGTTCAATGCGGCCACGCTGAAGACCAAGATCGAGGCGGTATTCCCCGATCTGGCGAACGCGTAAGCGCGTCCCTTTCGCCTTACCATTTCAGCTCTCGCGTCAGCGCGCGGGGCGGATGGCCGAACAGCTCCTTCACCGAAGCCGGGTCAAGCTGATCGATGCCCTCGAAATCCCCGGCGTGGATGCCGCGGGTCACGAACAGGCAATCGATCCCGAAGCCATGGGCTCCCGCCAGATCGGTCCGTACGGAATCGCCGATTGCCAGCACACGGCTGAGCTCGATGGCATGGCCATGGCGCTCAGCGGCTAGTTGCATGGCGCGCTCGTAGATCGGCCGGTGCGGTTTGCCATAGAAAATCACCTCGCCGCCCAGCTCGCGATAGAGCTCGGCGATCGCCCCGGCGCAATAGATCAGGCGATCACCGCGTTCGACCACGATATCCGGATTGGCGCAGATCAGCGTCAGCTTGCGCTCGCGCGCCTGCATCATCATGGCACGATAGTCTTCGGCGGATTCGGTTTCATCGTCGAATGGGCCAGTGCAGATGATGTAGTCGGCTTGCTCGAGCGGCGCGAGCGGCAGATCGAGTCCGCGATAGATCGAATTGTCGCGTTCCGGACCGAGCCAGAACACCTTGCGGCCGGGGTGATCGGCAACGAAATGCCGGGTGAGGTCGCCTGAACTGACGATGATGTCATAGACGTGATCGGCGACGCCGAGCTTGCGCAATTGCCGCTGTACCGAGTCCGCCGGCCGCGGCGCGTTGGTAATGAGAATGACGGTGCCACCCTGCTTGCGAAAGCTGTGCAGGGCCTCGCAGGCGTCGGGAAACGAAACCAGGCCATTGTGAACTACGCCCCAGATATCGCTGAGCAGCACGTCCACGCCATCCACGAGATCGCGCAGCTTCTCGGCAAAGCGCAGCGTGGTCATTGCGGTCGTTGCCGCTCAGCCTGGGCCGGCGAAGCGCCTTGCCAGCGCCGCGATGCCGCTGGCGCGCGACGAATCGATTCTCGGAGCATCGACGGAGGCGGTTTTGCCGGATCCATGGGAGGCGTCCTGATGCTGCATGTCTGGCGCATTGCCGGGCGTGGCCCCGCCGGTAGCAGATGCTCCCTCCGGCCGCAACGGCCGGGGCGGAGCAAACAGAAAGCCCTGTCCGAACCGCACGTCGAAATCGAGCAGGTCGACTACGGCGCGCTCGCCCTCGATCCGCTCCGCGATCAGGTCGATGCCGTAGCGGCCAAGCAGATCGGAGAGGTCAGAAGGATGAATGTCCGACGTCGAACTTTGGCGCTGGTCGAGCAGCAGCGCGGCCGGCACTTTGATGAAGCGGACGCCGCGGTCGGCCAGGTCGCGCGGCTCGATCCGGAGGTCGGTGACGTGGTCGATCGAGAAACGGAAACCGCGCTGCGCCAGCGCGGCCAGATGTTCGATCTCGGTCGGACCGAGATTGTGAAAGGTGGACTGCTTGAACTCCAGCACGAATGACGAAGCGAGCGCACGATTGGCTTCGAGGAAATCCAGGCATTGCGCAAAGGTGTTGGGATTGCCGAGCGTCGCCTGGGCCACGTTGCAGAATACGCCCACCTCCTTGTTGCGCACCATCAGTCGACGCAGCACCTGAACGCAGCGCAGCATCACCATGTGGTCGATCCGTCCAATCAACCCGGCGGCTTCCGCGATTCCGACGAAATCGTCGGCGACGATGATCTGGTCCTTGTCGTCGCGCAGCCGCGTGACCGCCTCGTAGAACCGCACCTTGCGCTGCGGCAGGCTTACCATCGGCTGAAGGTAGAGATCGAGCCGGCTTTCTTCGACGGCGTTTTTCACCGCGGTAAGGATTTGCGCCCGGCTCAAGGAAGTCTGACTCAAAGAGGTCTGACTCGAGGAAGTCTGAGCTGGGGAGGAAGCGGGGACGGTGCCGACCGGAGGCGATGTAGCCATCACGCTGCCGATGCCGTTGCTCGCTGACGGCAATTCCTTTTGACCTTCACTGTCAATTCTGTTTGCGGCCGTCGATGGCGCCGCCAGCACGCCCGATGACAGCAGTTCGTCATGGCCTGCGACGGAGGCGGCAAGCTGCTTGACCAGTACGCCGAGTTCGTTGATTTCGCTGGTCACGGCCTGGATGCGGTCGGCTCCAGTCGAGTTCGCCGAAGTCACCCGGCCCTCGACGACCGCCAGCCGGCGGCCGAATTCGGCGACCTGACGGGCAAGGTCGGCGGTGCCGCGCGACAGATCCGAGATCTGGGCGCCGACATCGGTGCGGTCGCGCAGCCGCATCGAAACCGCGTTGTAGAGGATCAGGAAGGTCAACGCGGTCAGCGCCACGATCGCCGATTCAGTTCCGCTGATGCCTGCGGCCGAATAAAGAACGAGGCCGAGCGATGCAGCGACCAGCACCATGCAGATGGCGATGAAAATCGTGGAAATGCGAATCATGTTGCGCGCGAGGCCCTCAATTCACGGTCTCCTGGCTTCGAGGAAATGCGAAATCGGTTCGCGCGCCGCTGTTTCGGCTCCCTCAAGCGGGGTGAGCTTAGCATTATTGCTGATTCGAAAAGCCTGTGTTCTTTGAGTATAGCGCGGAACCATGGCGCTTGGCGTGCCGGTCGCCGCCACGGTGCCCCGAGCGCGGTGTTGCCTTTTATCAACACACGTGATCTGGAACGAGCCTTCAACATCGGCGACAACATCGGCAAATTGTCGCCGATGGATGGCTTGGTGAATAGCGGGGATCAGGAGATCTGACCGAAATATCGCTGCAGCATCAGTCGAACACAGCGGTCACCGCGATCAGCAGCAAATTGTCGGAAGACTCCGATCGCGCTCAGGAAATCAGATCGGAGGTCGTCGCGCCTGACGCATCCGTCGGGCGGCGGCCCAGCCCAACAGGGTCGCCGCAAGAATCAGTCCGGCGCGGAGATTGCCGTGATTGCGGCTGCCCCCCATTGTTGGCGGCCGGCCGCGACGCGCGCTCGGTGATGCAGGGTCGGGAGCCTCCCTGACGGCCTCGATCTGGCCGGATTTGACGGGACTGGCCTTGATGGCAACGCGCAGGCGGCTTGTCAGTGAGGGAAAATGCGGAGCCGGGCGGTGAAGCCGGCTGGCGGCCAGCGCCGCGCAAATGCCGGCGATCGCCAGCAGTAACACGCCCACGGCGCCAAACGCCCAAAACAGTCCGTATTTGATTTCAATCCAGCGGAACAATGCGGCAGCACCGACAAGGCTGGCCGCGATCAGAAAAATACCCGAGGCCGCATACAGACCGGCGGCAACGGCATAGCTTGCGAGCGTACCGGTCGCCTGACCGGTGCGATCGCGCAGATACGACCGGGTCGCGCGCTTGATCTGGTTGAGCTTGAGTTCCAGCGCGGCGCGCCGCAAATTGCTCGAAAGCACGGACATCTTGGGCGCTCCTCCCGGCCGGGGACACCGCGCCCTGCCGCCCGGGAGTGAACGTGCGTTGGTTTCGAATGTTCCGGAGGATGCAACCGGAACGCAGCGCGCCGGGAAATGGTGCGCTGCTGAGCCGGAATAGCGGATCAGGCGACGGCGCGAATTACCTTGGCAGTCTTCTCGACAATTTCGCCGATCTGATCTTCGCTGATGATCAAGGGTGGCGCCAGCGCCAGCGTATCGCCGGCGATGCGCAACATCAGGTCGTTGTCGTGGAACGCGCTGTTCAGCCCGTCGAAGCCGCGCTTGCCCGGCGCATCCGGACGCGGGGCAAGGTCGATACCAACCGTCAGGCCGATGGTGCGGATGTCCACCACGTTCGGACCGTCCTTTAGTGACATCACGGCATCGGCGAATTTCGATTCGAGTCTGTTGGCGCGCTCGAACAGCTTTTCGTTGCGGTAGATGTCGAGAGTCGCAAGGGCAGCGGCGCAAGCCAGCGGATGCGCCGAATAGGTATAGCCATGGGTCAGTTCCACGGCATGCTCGGGACCCGTCATGAAGGCGTCGTGGATTGTATCGCGGACCAGCACGCCGCCCATGGGGGCTGCACCGTTGGTGACGCCCTTGGCAAAGGTCAGCATGTCCGGCAGCACGCCGTAGCGCTCTGCGGCGAAAGCATAGCCGAGCCGGCCAAAGCCCGTGATGACCTCGTCGAAAATCAAGAGGATGCCGTGCTTCTGGGTGATCTCGCGCAACCGCTTGAGATAGCCTTTCGGCGCCGGCAGCACGCCGGTCGATCCCGCCATCGGCTCGACGATTACGGCTGCGATGGTGGAAGCGCCATGCAGATTGACCAGCCGCTCCAGTTCGTCGGCGAAATGCACGCCATATTCCGGTTCGCCTTTGCTGAAGGCCTGCTTGTCCCGGTCATAGGTCGCGGAAAGATGATCGACGCCGGCGAGCAGCGTTCCGAACATCTTGCGATTGTTGACGATGCCGCCGACCGAGGTGCCGCCGAAACCGACGCCATGATAGCCGCGCTCGCGGCCGATCAGCCGGCTGCGGGTGCCCTGGCCGTTGATCTGGTGATAGGCGAGCGCGATCTTGAGCGCGGTGTCGGCCGCTTCCGATCCGGAATTACAGAAGAACACGTGATCGAGGCCATCAGGCGCTAGCTCGGCGATGCGGCTTGCAAGCTCGAAGGCCTGGGGAATGCCGAACTGGAACGGCGGTGCATAATCCAGTGCTTCGGCCTGCCTGGCGATCGCGGACGAGATTTCGGTGCGGCCGTGGCCGGCGTTGGTGCACCACATGCCGGAGGCGCCATCGATGATCTTGCGGCCGTCGACGGTGAAATAGTGCATGTCCTTGGCGCCGGCGAGCAGCCGCGGAGCTTTCTTGAAGGCCCGGTTGGCCGTGAACGGCATCCAGTGCGCGGCAAGGTCGTTCGGCACATTGACGCCGGTGGGATGTGGGCTCTTGTCGAGCATGGTCGACCTCTCGCGTTCTTCATCGGTGGATATGTGGGGCTTGGCAGCTGTCCGCAAGCTACCAGTTTCATGGCAGCACGGGAATGCCGGAGCCATTCTATTTCCGCGCGACCGGGCGGTTTGGGGACATGGCTCCCATAACCGTCATCTGAAAATGCTAGGGCAGATCGGCAGCGGCGATCCAGAACACCTCGCAGCTCGACTCCTCGGTATCGAGCCAGAGCAACGGCAATTGCGGGAAGGCGGCCTCGATCGGCTCGCGGCCGCGGCCGATCTCGCATAACAGCCCGCCTTCCGGCGTCAGATGGCGTCCAGCCTCGTTCAGGATGCGCCCGACGATGTCGAGCCCATCGTCGCCGCCGTCGAGGGCGATCCTTGGTTCGGCGCGGCATTCGCGCGGCAGCGCCGCCATGCCTGCCGCGTCGACATAGGGCGGATTGGAAATGATCAGGTCGTAGCGTTGACCTCCAAGTGGTTTGAACAAGTCGCCACGATGTAACTTCACCTGATTTCGGAGGCCGTAATCGGCGATGTTGCGGGCCGCGACCTTGAGCGCGTCCGCTGAAATGTCCACCGCGTCGATCCGCGCATTGGGAAAGTTACGGCTCGCCAGAATCGCCAGACATCCCGACCCGGTACAGAGGTCGAGCACGGTTTTCACCGCCAGCGGATCGTCGATCAGAGAACCGGCTGCATCTTCCTGATTCGCCTCGCCTGCGAAATGTGAGTCCAGCAATTCGCCGATGAAGGAGCGCGGCACGATGGTGCGTTCGTCGACGTAAAACGGCAGACCGCGCATATAGCTCTTGTTGACGAGATAGGCGGCCGGTTTTCGTGTCGTAATGCGACGTGCGATCACGTCGAGGATCCGTTTGGCTTCCGCCGCGGTGACGCGCGTGTGCGCAAAGTCTTCGAACTGGTCGGGATGCAGATGCAGGATCTCGCAGACCAGATACGCAGCCTCGGCCACCGGATCGGTGGTGCCGTGCGCGAACACCAGTTCGGCCTCGACAAAGCGGCTCACCGCGTAGCGCACGAAGTCGAGCAGCGTCAGCAACTCGCCGGCGGCGACCTTGCGAGATTTGACTTCGGCGCGGCCGCGTTTCGTGGGCTTTTTTTTGGCCTTTTTTGCGCCTCTCGCCATCAGGATTTGGTCCAGCGCGCGGCCGCCGCATCGTCATGGTCGCGGGCTTCGATCCAGCTCGTGCCTTTGGCGCTCTCCTCGCGCTTCCAGAACGGCGCGTTGGTCTTCAGATAATCCATCAGGAATTCCGCGGCTTCGAACGCGGCCTGCCGGTGTGCTGAAGCCGTCAGCACCAGCACGATGTTCTCGCCTGGCATGATGCGGCCGACCCGGTGGATGACGGTGAGGCCGTTCAGCGGCCAGCGCGACATCGCGGTTTCGGCATGACGGGCGATCTCGGCTTCCGCCATTCCCTGATAGTGCTCGAGCGTGAGCGCGGATATCGGCGCGCCGCCCTCGCTGTCGCGGCAGATGCCGGAAAAACTCACCACCGCGCCGATATCCTTGCGGGATTGTGTCAACGCCGCGATCTCGCGCGCGACGTCGAAATCGGCTTCCTGGATCCGGATGGTCACAGCAGTCGTCACGACCTAGCCGCCAGTCATCGGGGGAAAAAACGCGATCTCGCGGGCGCCCGATATCGTCGCGTCCGGCCTGACATGGGCATGGTCGATCGCGGCGCGGATCACCAACGGCGTCTCGAAGGCGTAGGCATAGCTTTCGTCGCGCCGCGCCAGCCAGTCGATCAGGTCGCCCACGGTGCGCACATCGGCCGGCGGCTCGATGGTTTCCTCTTCCTTGCCGATCCGTTCGCGCACCCAGGCGAAATATTTGACTTTCATCCTCCGTCCTCCTCGATGAGATGATGGATGCCAGCTCGGAAATAGTCCCAGCCGGTATAGATAGTGAAGATCGCGGAGATCCAAAGCAGCAACAGCCCGAGCTTGGTCGTGAAGGGGATCACCTGGTCGCCCGCTTCGCCCGCGAGCAGGAACCCGATCGCGATCAACTGCACCGTGGTCTTCCACTTGGCAAGCTTGGTCACGGGAACGCTGACCCGCAGCGCGGCGAGATATTCGCGCAGGCCCGAGACCAGGATTTCGCGGCACAGGATCACGATCGCGGCCCACAGCGTCCAGCCGTGAATGATGCCGTCGGCCGCCAGCATCAGCAGGCAGGAAGCAACCAGCAGCTTGTCGGCGATCGGGTCCAGCATCCGGCCAAAAGCCGAATGCTGGTCCCAGATCCGGGCATAGTAGCCGTCGAGAAAGTCGGTCACGCCCGCGGCGATGAAAACGGCCAGCGCCACCCAGCGCAGCCATAGCGGCCCGTCCATGATGGCCTGGGCATAGATGCAGCCGACCACCACCGGGATCGCGGCGATCCGGGCGTAGGTCAGGATATTCGGCAAGGACAGGGTCTTGGCCTGTCCCCGGGTCGTGGCGATGTTCATCCCTCTTACCAATACCGCTGAAGCCTGAAGGTCAACCGTGGGCACCTACATGACCTCCGGCAGGCGACGTCCATGTGACTCAACCCCTAATCCGGCCGGGCGTGGAAAAACTCGAAAATCTTGCGGGCGCTTTCGGCGCTGACGCCGGGAACCTTGCCGAGATCGGCGATCGAGGCCCGCTCGACCTCCTTCAAGGTTCCGAAATGGTGGAGCAGGGCCCGTTTCCGTGACGGGCCGATGCCTGGAATTTCCTGCAAGCCGGCCTCGCGGAGGTCCTTTTTGCGCAGCTTGCGGTGCGAGCCAATCACGAAGCGATGGGCCTCGTCCCGCAGCCTCTGAATGAAGTAGAGCACGGGATCGCGCGGTTCGAGCTTGATCGCCTCGCGGTCCGGCATGAACAGGGTTTCGCGGCCGGCATCGCGGTCGGGGCCCTTGGCGACCGCCAGCAACGACGGCAACGACACTTGGCTCAGTCCCATCTCCTCGAAGATCTCGCGGACCGTGTTGAGCTGGCCGCGGCCGCCGTCGATGATCACGAGGTCGGGCCATTGCGGAAAGGAATCGTCGTCCGCCTTGCGCTTGGCGGCGCCGTCCTCGCTTGCCGGCGCAAGCAACCGCCTGAAGCGGCGTTGCAGCACCTCGCGCATCATCGCGTAGTCGTCGCCCGGCGTCAGGCCTTCGGACTTGATGTTGAATTTGCGGTACTGGTTCTTGATGAAGCCATCCGGCCCCGCCACGATCATGGCGCCGACCGCGTTGGTGCCCTGGATGTGGCTATTGTCGTAGACCTCGATGCGTTTCGGCGGATGCGGCAGTCCGAGCGTGGCGGCCATCCCGTCCAGCAGCCGGCTTTGGGTCGCGGTATCGGCGAGCTTGCGGCCGAGCGCCTCGCGCGCATTGGTCAGGGCGTGGCCGATCAGTTCCTTCTTTTCTCCACGCTGCGGCGTCGATATCTCGACCTTGAAGCCGGCCTTGACCGACAGCGCGTCGGCCAGCAATTCGCTTTCCTCGATCCGGTGTGACAGCAAGATGAGTCTTGGCGGCGGCTTGTCGTCGTAGAATTGCCCGAGGAAGGAAGCCAGCACCTCTTCCGGCGTGAAGGATTTCTCCGCGCGCGGGAAATAGGCGCGGTTGCCCCAGTTCTGTCCGGTGCGGAAGAAGAACACCTCGACGCAGGAATAGCCGCCCTCCTGGTGGATCGCGAACAGGTCGGCTTCCTCGACGGTGCGCGGATTGATGCCCTGCTGTGACTGGATCGCCGACAGCGCCGCGAGGCGATCGCGGTAGAGTGCCGCGGTCTCGAATTCGAGCTCGGTGGAGGCCGTTTCCATCTCGTGCGCGAGTTCCTGCTTGACCGAGCGGCTGCGGCCGGAAAGGAAATCGGTCGCCTCGCGCACCAGTTCGGTATAGCCAGGGAAATCGATCTCGCCCGTGCACGGTCCCGAACAGCGTCGGATCTGATAAAGCAGGCAGGGCCGGGTGCGGCTTTCGAAGAACGCATCGGTGCAGGAGCGCACCAGGAACGCGCGCTGCAGCGCGGTGATGGTGCGATTGACCGCGCCGGCGGACGCGAACGGCCCGAAATAGCGCCCGGGCCGCGACTGTGCGCCGCGATGTTTCAGGATCTGCGGCGCCCAGTGGTCGCCGGTGATCAGAATATAGGGAAAGGATTTGTCGTCGCGCAGTTGCACGTTGAAGCGCGGGCGCAACTGCTTGATCAGGTTGGCCTCGAGCAGCAGTGCCTCGGTTTCCGTTGCGGTCGAGATGATTTCCACCGCGACGGTCGCCGCGATCATGCGCAGGATACGCGCCGGCAGCGGCGCGTTCGCCCGGGCATAGGAGGTGAGCCGCTTGCGGACATTCTTGGCTTTGCCGACATAGAGCACGTCGGAGACCGCGTTGAGCATGCGATAAACACCAGGCGAGGTGGGAGCGAGGCGCACCGCCCGTTCGATGGCGGCATGGCCGGCCGCAAGCCGGCTCTCGCCGACAGGCCCGGTGGTCTCCCCGGGCGTCTCCTCGGCCGGTTCCGGCAGCCGCGCTTCGTCATCGTCCTCGGCGCTCGACGCAGCCGGATCGGTATCTTCCGCGGCATCCGGTAAGGCGAGTTCCGGGGGCGGCAAATCCGCTGGCCCGGGCGCCAGTTCGGAACCGCGCCGCGTCTTCCGTTGGTCGGGTTTGGCGCCGTCGGTCGCGTCGCTATCCAGGTCGCTATCGAAGTCGCTATCCAGATCGCTATCCATGGGCCGAACTTAAGCACTTGGACACGGCATCGCCAGCGTCGGGGAGATCAGGGCGGCGAAGCCTTTTTGGGGTCGGTTGGCGCGGCCGGGACCGCTTCGGTAACGTCTTGTTAAGAATGCGAATCGGCGGACGGCAGGCCTTAACAACCCTTTAACTTAAATTCCTCGATAAATCTTATCCGAAAAAAATCGTATTCCGTAACCATGCGGGCGCCGCGCGCGCCCCGGGTCACGGCAGTTGCGTGGAGGGTGAGATGAGCAGGATCGCTTTGGGCGCGGCCGCAATGATCGTTGCGGCATCGACGATGTCGGCAGCCGCCGCCGATCTTTCCTATGGATCGCATGCTCCCTACACCGTCAACCAGCCACTCAATGCCTATAGCTGGGCCGGTCCCTATCTCGGCGGCAATCTCGGCTACGCCTGGGGCTCGGTCGACAACAACCCGACCAATCCGTCGGGTGTCTCCGGTGGCGTCCAGGCCGGCTACAACTGGCAATCCGGTCCGCTGGTGTTCGGTGTCGAAGGCGACATTCAGGCAACCGATGCCAACGACACTTTCGCGCCCTGGAAGTTCTCCAACCCATGGTTCGGAACGGTGCGCGGCCGGGTCGGCTACGCCCTCAACAACATCCTGTTCTACGGCACCGGCGGTCTGGCGTTCGGCGAATTGACCGGCGAGACTTTCGGCCTGTCGGAATCCCACACCACCGCAGGCTGGACCGGGGGCGTTGGCGCCGAATTCGGCTTCGCCCCGAACTGGAGCGCGAAAGTCGAATATCTCTATATCGATCTTTCGGATTCGCGCTTCAGCATCACCGGTGTGCAGAATGGCTATCAGTTCGGCCTGATCCGCGCCGGCGTGAACTATCATTTCTGATAGAACCAAGAAAATACAATGCCACAACCTGCCGGCCGCCCTTGCGGCCGGAATTTTTTCTTGATCATGCGTGCGTAGCGCCCAGCGGATTCCGCAGCGATCCGCAGGGCAATGATGTAACGGGCTATGATGTGATCACGAGATTGACCGCCTTGGGGCCCTTGCCCTTCTTGTCCGGCTCCACCTCGAAGGTGATGCGCTGTCCCTCCGGCAGGTCCTTCAGCCCGGCTCGCTCTACCGCGGTGACGTGAACGAACACGTCGCGACCGCCGTCATCGGGCTTGATAAAACCATAGCCGCGTTCGGCGTTGAAAAACTTGACTGTCCCAGTCATGGCCATCGGGAAACCCCCGCATTGCTCCGCCGCTACGCGCCTTGCGTATCGGCCGGACCGGACATTCGCTGCCGGAAAGCTTGGCCATCTGTCGCGGATTAGGCGGCGTCGCCGATCCGTCTGCAAAATAGTATTACGAGGCCCAATCACTCCGCCGCTACCATTCGCGGAAGCGGAACGTAAAGCCAGTCCCAATGACGGGAGCATAATACGGTTTGCGGCAAATTGCCTACGCCCCAAATGGGACTTTCGGCAGCGCGTCCACCGCGGGCGCTGCCGGAACCTCAGGGCTTGGGCACGTCGAGCCGGAAGCGGCCGGCGCCGCCCTGGCCGAGCGGCTTTTCCAGTTCGGGCAGGATTGCCTTCAGCTCGCCCATCAGCATCCAGGGCGGGTTGACCAGCAACAATCCGGCCGAGACCAGCGCGGAATCGGCGGTCTGCGGGGCGGCGCTGAATTCGAGCCGCAGGCATTTCGCAGGCGAGGGGCCGTCCGCCGCGACCCCGGCGACATGGCGCGCCAAGCGGTCGGTGGCGCGCCGGCTCTTGGCTGGGTACCACAACAGATAACTGCCGGTCGGCCATTTCGTGAACGCTGCCGAAAAGCCGTCAGCGAGGCGGCCGAATTCGTCCTTGTCCTCGTATGGCGGATCGAGCAGGACGAGGCCGCGCCGCTCCTTCGGTGGCACGAAGGCCGGCAGCGCCATCCAGCCGTCGAGATCGACCACCCTGGCCTGGCTGTCGCGGCGCAGCGCCTCGATCAGTTGTTTGCGCGCTTTCGGCTCGACTTCGCAAGCCGTGAGGCGGTCCTGCGGCCGCAACAGCGCGCGTGCGATCAGCGGCGATCCCGGATAGGTCTCGAGCCCGGCCGGCGGATTGAACGCCCGGATGATGTCGAGATAGGGCGCGACCAGCGGCAACACGTTCTCGGAAAATCGCGCCTGCATCACGCGCGCGATGCCGGTCAGAAATTCTCCGGTGCGCCGGGCTTGCTCACCGGTTAGATCGTAAATGCCCGCGCCGGCATGGGTGTCGATGACCCGAAACGCCGCCGGCTTGTCCTGCAGATGGATGAGGATGCGCACCAGCGCGATGTGCTTGACGACATCGGCGAAGTTGCCGGCGTGGAAGGCATGACGGTAGTTCATGCCTTAGCACTACGCTACAGCGTTAGCCCGGCAAAGGGGCCGTATTCCGGACGCGGGGCAGCGTTCTCCCGGCAATGCGCAGCCTCACCCGGATGCGCTGCTGCGACCGGGATCTACGCGACACGCACCGTGGTGAAGTTGCTAGCCGCCGCGCATCGGCGGCATCGACACCTGATCGCGACGGCAGCTGCGACGAACGATGTCGTCACAGTCGCGGAATTGCAGGTCCTTGCCCATGCAGATGCGCACTTCGCTGAGCCGGGTACGGTTGCAGGTCACGGCCATCGCCTGTGTGCTCAGGCCGGGATTGGCCTTGACGAAGGCGTCCTCGACCTCGGCCGGCGTGACCATCTTGGGGTCGGACAGTCGCAGATATTCCTCAGGGATCTTCACTGCGGCGCGTGCCTTGCGAACGGTCTCGAAATAGGCGCGCGCGTCAAGCCCTGAGCAGGTGCCGTGCTTCTTCCATTCATTGAAAATCAGCCCGGGCGCCGGCATCAGGTCCAGCATGGAGGTCATGATATTGCGGTCGAGCCACTCCTTCGACCGATCGCAATATTCGGGATAGCCGTGCTCATATTGCGGCCACAGGCCGTGCACCACGAAGGAGAATGGCCGGCCGCCGCATTGGGCCTGTTGCGAGCGCCCGTTATTGCCGCGCTCCTGCGCATCCTCGCAGAAGGAGGGCGACCACGACAGCGACAGCACGTAATAATCGAACTCGCCGGGAGTATTCTGCCGGCGATCCTGCGCCGATGCCGTCCCCGTCAGGGATGCGGCGACCAGCACGCCAAATGAAACCAGCCCCGCAATCCAAACCCGTGAAAACATGATGACGCCCCTGAGCCTGCCCTGTCCGCGCCCTGTAGCCTTAGCAGGCCAACGGAACATTTCAAGAACAAAATGGACGGCCAAACGCGGCGGTGACCGGAAAAGTCGGAAAAATCAGGGCTTAGGGTTTGGCGGCCTTGCAACTGGGGTTGTAGGCCCAATTGCGATCGAGCCCGGTGACGCACCATTCGACGCCCTGGCCGAGGCTGGCAAATCCGCCATCCTCGATGATCGAGAAATGCACGTGGCGCAGCTTGCCGTCGCTGATCATCACGTCGCCGCTACAGTACCGGCGCGGAATATTGTCGGACTCCCAGGGGCGGAACGCGGTCTCGTGAATACCGCCATAGCCGGTGATGGTCAGGTCGGAATTCCAGTAGGTGCTTTCCTTTTCCTGGAATTGCGAGGTGATGGTCGGCAGCGCCGCCTCGCAGGGTGCCACCCGGCCGTCATATTTCGGACCCGAGAGCCAGAAATTCATCTCGAACGGATTGGCCGCCTCGGCCGCCGGCCCGAATGCAAACAGGCTCAGCACGAGCGCGGCGCCAAAGGCAGGTTTTTTCAACGGGGTGAAGAGGTCGCGCATCGAAAATCCGCCGGGTAAGTAATCTGACCCGCGGACGGTGCCGCGAAGCCCGGACAAGGTCAAGTGCGCCAAGGCAACACTAAGGCAACACTTGTGCAACACTTGGCAGCAACTCGGCGCTGGAGCCGGCGGGCCTTCTTTTCACCGCTGCGGATGCGCTTTAAGGTAAGCCAGCGCCAAATGGAGTTTACGATGCGAATCATCGAAGCAGCGAGCCTGGTTGCGATCGGCGGCATGTTGGCGCTGGCGCCGGCGCGGGCTGATACCGTGCCGCCGTTCAAGGGCAACGATACCGGCGGCATCATCGCCTATCCGCTGACCAGCCAGACCGATATCCGCGCGCTGGCGATCAACCATTGTGCCTCCTATGGCAAGGTGGTGAAATTCCTCGCCGTTGAGCCGCATTACGGCGGGTACATTTCCTTTGCCTGCCGCTGGGTGCCGTACGGCGCGGCAGGCCAGCCGATACGCGCTGCGTATTGAAACCATCCCGGCCCTCAGAACGGGTTTACCGGAGGCACGGAATATGATGCGGCAGTCTGTTTCATGCGGTCTGGCACTTGGCCTCTTTACGCTCTTGCCGCTCTGCAAGGCGGCAGCCGATGATTTGCCGGTCCGCAAGGCGGGTCTGTGGGAAATGAAGGTGGTGCGCGCCGGCTCGCCGATGCCTGAGATGACCATGCAGCATTGCACCGACGAGACCACGGACAAGGAGATGAGCACCGCGTTCTCGCCGATGAGCAAGGAGATCTGCTCGAAGAAGGACATCCAGAAGACGGCCACCGGTTTTGTCAGCGATTCCGTGTGTGGCATCGCTGGCCTGTCGATCACGTCTCATTCCGAAATCGTCGGCGACTTCAATTCCGCCTATACGGTCAGGACCACGGCCCATAGTGACGGCGGTCCGGCGGCCATGAAGGGAGATCACGTCACGACGATCGAGGCAAAATGGCTTGGCGCCTGCAAGCCCGATCAGAAGCCCGGCGACATCGTGATGCCGAACGGACTGAAGATGAACGTCCACGACATGGACAAGCTGAAGGCGTTCCTGCCCAGGCAGGGGCCGAAGTAGCGGCAGAGTCCCTAAACTAAACCGGTATTCGCACCGTCGCGCGAAGCCCGCCTTGCGGGCTTTCGCCGAGCAGGATGTCGCCGCCATGCGCGCGCGCAATGTCTCGGGCGATCGCGAGCCCAAGACCAGTGCCGCCCTCGTCCTGGTTGCGGGCGTCGTCCAGCCGCAGGAACGGTTTGAATACTTCCTCGCGCATGTCGGGCGGAATGCCCGGGCCGTCGTCGTCGATCGTCACGGTCAAATAGCGGTGATCGCGGTGGCCGGTGATGGCGATCGCGTTGGCGTGCCGCGCCGCGTTCGAGACGAGATTGCCGAGGCAGCGTTTGAACGAAGCCGGCTTCACCGTGACCACGGGAAGTCCGTGGAACTGGATGGTCGCGCGGTGGCCGTTGCGCTCGGCGTCGCTGCGCAAATCCTCCAGCGCTTGCGTCATGTCGGTCGGTTGCGCCTGTTCGCCGCCATCACCGCGGGCGAAGGCTAGATACGCCTCCAGCATGCCCGACATTTCGTCGACATCCTTGCGCATGCCCTCGACCTCGGGGCTGTCGCCGATCAGCGCCAGTTCGAGCTTGAAGCGGGTCAGGATGGTGCGCAGGTCGTGCGAGACTCCGGCCAGCATGGCGGTGCGCTGCTCCAGCGAGCGCTCAATGCGGGATTTCATCTCGAGGAAGGCCTGCGCCGCGCGCCGCACCTCGCGCGCGCCGCGCGGCCGGAAATTCGGCGCTTCGCGGCCCTTGCCGAAGCTTTCGGCCGCATCCGCCAATCGCAGGATCGGCCTGATCTGGTTGCGCAGGAACAGCACCGCGACGATCAGCAGGATCGACGAGGTGCCGACCATCCAGAACAGGAAGATCTCCGAATTGGAGGCATAGGCGGCGCTGCGCTGGGCGAAGACCCGCATGACCGCGTCCGCAAGCTGGATGCGAATTTCGACCAGGCTGGAATTGCCGACGGTATCGATCCAGAATGGCCGGCCGATCTGCCGGCTGATCTGCACCGAGAGCGACTGGTCGAGCAGCGAGAAGAACGGCTTCGGACCGGGCGGCGGCATGTCGCCGACCGGCAGGAAATCGACCACCAGATTGAGTCGCTGCTGGGCGATGCGCCTCAACTGTGCCCGGTCCTTGTCCTGCGGATAGCCGTTGTAGACGTCGATCAGGCCGGCGATGTCCTGCACCACCGAGGCCGAGAGCCGCCGCGTCACGGTATTCCAGTGGCGCTCCATGAACACAAACGCCACCACGGACTGCAGCACCACCATCGGCACGATCATGATCAATAGCGCGCGGGCATAGAGTCCGGTCGGCATCCAGCCTTTGAACGCATTGCCCATCCAGCCATTGGCCGCGGAGACGCGCCGCGAGGCGGTGCGGATCAGCGTAAGGCCGCTGTCGAGCGTACTCACTGGAGCAGGTTCCCTGGCGCCGATGGGCTCACGGCGATGCGACCAGGCGATAGCCGACGCCGCGCACCGCTTGCAGGAACAACGGGCTCGCCGGATCACGCTCGATCTTGCGCCTGAGACGGTTGATCTGGACGTCGACCGCGCGCTCGTTGACCGAGCCGTCGCCGCCGGTCAGCGCACCGCGCGGCACGGTTTCGCCCGGCATCGATGCGAGGATGCGCAGCATATCGCGCTCGCGGTCGGTGAGATGGATGATTTCATCGCCCTGGCGCAGTTCGCCCCGCTCCAGATGAAAGATGTAGGGTCCGAACCCGACCGATTCGAGCATTTCCACCGGCGGCGGCGCGGTGCGCTTGAGGATGTTGCCGATGCGCAGCGACAATTCGCGCGGCTCGAAGGGCTTGGCCACATAATCGTCGGCGCCGATCTGCAGTCCCTCGATCCGGCTCTCCGCCTCATGGCGCGCCGTCAGCATGATGATCGGCACCGAGGACGAGGCGCGGATGAAGCGGGCCAGGTCGAAGCCGGTTTCGCCGGGCATCATGACGTCGAGGATCAGCATGTCGAAATGCAGGCCGAGCAGCTTGGCGCGGGCATCCTTGGCACTCATCGCCGTGGTGACGCGGTAGCCCTCGCCGCACAGAAAGCGCGACAGCAGATCGCGTATGCGGCGGTCGTCATCGACCAGCAACAAGTGTGGCGCGTCGTCGGCCGGTCGCGGCCTTGCCTGAACGCGGGTTGCAGCCTGTGCCACGGGTTTATGCCTTTGCCTTTGCCGTCGCGCCGCTCGCCAGGATCGTCTGCAGCACCTTGTCGGGATCGTCGTGATCAATCATGGCGCGCAGGAATTGGTGGACCGCATCCATGCTGGCCGGGGTGATGTCGCGCAGCGCGCGGTTGATCCGGTCGGTCTGTAGCCCGGCGAGTTTCGCCACCAGCGTCTCGCCCTTGGCGGTGGCGAAAAGCAGGCGCTGCCGCCGGTCATTGTTGCCGGTCCGCTGCACGATATAGCCTTCCTCGAGCAATT
>JAGXAF010000025.1 GCA_018971675.1 Bradyrhizobium sp. | reverse complement strand
GCTCTTCTGTGTCCTCTTAGCATAGACCTTGAGCAGAACGGCGGGATCATGGCCACACCTTTTTGCGACGACATGCACCGGCGTTCCCTCTCGCAAAGCCCGCGCCGTTCTCGCGCACTCTCCACCGATCGCATCGGTCGTCCTTGCCGGCAGCAAGTCGCTGGACGAGGCTTATAACGAAGTTCAGATCGCGACCGGCAAGATCAACAACGACACCGTTCGCCTGCGCAAGCTTGAGGCCGGCCAGTGGCGACGCCTTCGCGCGCCGGCTTCTTCGCCACCCAAGGTGAAATAACGCACAGGCGCGGCTACGTCGCGGCGCCGCGGGAGAATCCTAGTACAAAGCCCGGAGCGCCCGGCGCCCTATATTGATCTAGCGCAAACCATGTATCTCAAAGTCATGTTAAATGATCACGAATCGCCGGCCAGGAGACTAGCCCGGCGATGGCTTCCAGGCCCGCTCCTCCGGGCCTTCGTTCCTCAACAACTAGCCCGGCGCTTCACCGCGTCGGGCTTTTTTCGTTTCAGATACGCTGCGCGATCGAGCTTGAACTGGTGTCCTCCACACCTAAGCCCCGGCACGCGGTCACGCCGGCGGGTTTTTGTTGATCTCGGCCAGGCGGACGGTGTGGTCGTCGGTGTCGGCGGGATAGATGCGTGCGGCGATGGTCGACCACTTCAGCATCAGCGGTTGAACATGCGCGCCGGAAACTCAGGGCTTTTTATTGAACCTTTCCAACGGATGGAGAACCCATCATTTGTTGGGGATCAAAAGCCCCAGACGCAGGTATGCAACGCTGCCGTGCGACCATTACTCTGCTCGGGGGTAGCGCTGTGCCACAAATTTGATCACCCGAGCACTCCACCGAGATCGCGCATCTACTGCGAAACCTGAGAGGAGGAACGACGTATGTCGATCACACAATTCACGCGCTTTAAGAGCGACAAGCCCGAGGAAATGATCAAAACTGCCAAGCAGGGGAAAGCAATTTTCGAAAAGCATGGTGCCGAATTTCTTCGGATGTCCCGGTTCCACGCTGGCGGGTGGGCTGGCGAAGGCTAATCGTCACGCGCTACGCCAGTTGGGAGGTGTACGGCAAGGTGCAGGAGGCAGTGGCGAAGGATCCGGCATTCGCCGAGTTGATGGCGCATTCAGCTACCATTGCCCAACTGATGGGCCGCAGCATCGCCGTCAGCGTCGATCTCTGACGAGACAGTCGACCGTCTTCGCAAAGAGCCCGCCGGTTACGCCGCGGGCTTCTTTGATTGTGCGTTCAAATGTACGCTGATATTGAAAAATTCATATTAGTTTAGTAATTTCAAATAGTTATGGCGGAAGGGGTGGGATTCGAACCCACGGTACCCTTGCAGGTACGCCGGTTTTCAAGACCGGTGCCTTAAACCACTCGGCCACCCTTCCAGCGTTGAGAGATCAGGCACTTAGCGGAAGCTTATGCTGAACGCAACGCGAACCTGGAGCCAAGCTTCGCCGAATGAGCGAATTATACTGACGAGGATCGTGAAACTTGAGGCGTCGTGCGGACTGGATCAGACCAGGACCAGATGCGCCGCGGAAGTCTCGAAAGCCCGCTCTGTCCACAATCAATGCGATCTGTCGGCGGTTCTGCTTGCGTGCCATATCCATGACGATTTAGTTTGATCTCGCGATAACAAAGCCGTCGATCAAGACGGCCAGATGCGGGGGCGGCTGCGTGAAGTGGCTTAAGTCATCGAAGCGGCGCAGGGCTGTTCGGCCGGAGCTTGCGGCGGACGTGCCGATGCCGGAATCTCCCAACGCGAACAGACTTCCCAGCCCAAAAGCTGTTTTGGACAATCCCGACAGCGCGCAATCCGTCGTTCGGCCAGCAGCGAGGGTCGGCTTCACCATCTCTTCATCCAAAGATGGAGAGACCCAGGAAATACAAATGACCAGCCCGACACTCACCGTCGCCAAGGCGCGGATGCTGTTCAAGTCGGGATGGCAGGTTCAGATCACCAATGCCGCCGGCCGCCAGTTCGCGCCTTCGGAATTCGACGAGGTCTTGAGGTTCGATTGAACGCGGGGCAGGGCCTCCGCGCCGATTTTGAGCCCGACTGGAGAGCTGACTCGAGCCCAGGTCAACCCGCCCAATCGCGCGTTTTGCGACCTTAAGGCTCTTGGCGACCTAAGCCCTCGGCAACGTATGCCTTCGACGCCGCCTGCTTCCAAGTCGCATGACGGCGAGAGGCTCGCCTATGGCGTTATGCCCCGCAATCAACGGCGCCGATCAAAACCGCGACCGGTAACCATCGACAGCGTGGGCGATGAAAATACCGGCGCTCATAACACCGAAGAATGCGGTGACTGCTTCCAACATGATGACGATCCTTAGGCCCCAGCAGTCGAACCAAACGCCTTGCAAGCCCGCACAGTCAAAAGGATTCGGCGTACAGCTCAAATTTCAAAACTGGATGATGATTTCATGCAACAGGCTCCCGAACTTGCCCCGGCAGATCGGCCGGGTCGGCCAGCGAAACGATTGATTCACCACGACGATGCTCTCCCCACTTTTGCCTCGTTCCGCCTGCGATATGTTTATCACTTTGGTGCGAAAGTGGGCTGCGTGGGGGCACAGGACCGCCAAGGTCTTTGAACGGGCGGGCCGGCGAGTAGGCGTGCAGCCGGCGAAATGGTAGTTGGGGCGATGGGGATTCGACGGTCAGATCCGATCATTCGGGCAGCGAAGAGCGCTGCGGCCGCCGCAATGTGTTTGGCGCTCGCCAATTGTGCTTCATCCAGCAAGTTCGCAAGCCGCGTCGATCCAAAGTATGGCGTGTCCTCAAGCCCTCGCGTGGTCGCCTTCGGCGATCCCGTGCCGAAAGGCGGCGGCACTTACCGTGTCGGCAAGCCCTATACCGTCGGCGGACGCGTCTACGTGCCCGAGGAAGACGTTAATTACCGCGAGGAGGGGTTGGCCTCCTGGTATGGCGATGATTTTCACGGTCGGCTGACCGCGAACGGGGAAGTGTTCGACATGGAGGCGCTGACGGCCGCCCATCCGACGCTTCCGATGCCGTGCTATGCCCGGGTGACCAACCTCAGTAACGGCAAATCTCTGATTGTCCGCGTCAACGACCGCGGTCCCTATCATGGAAATCGACTTATCGACGTCTCAAACAAGGCCGCCGAACTGCTTGATTTCAAAGCCAATGGCGTCGCGCGCGTTCGGGTCGAATATGTCGGGCGCGCGCCGCTCGAGGGTTCCGACGACCGCCAGCTGATGGCAACCCTGCGGACCGGCGTGCCTGCGCCGGCCCCGTCGCTGGTCCGGGTGGCTTCGGCCCGGCCGTTCGTTCCAGAATCGGTTTCGTCCGGCCGCCCGATCCGCGGCGAGGTGCCGATGCCGGAAGGCCGCCCCTATAGCCTCGGCAATACCTCGGCCGATCTGGCCTCGGTCAATGCGACCTCGGAAATATCCGCTTCGGCCCGCACCCGTAGCGCAGGCCGCTTCAACGACAATCCCCGCGCCGTGTCCTATGAGGACGATCCCCGCTACGCGCCGGAGGTAAGGCCGGTCTCGGCCTACGCACCGGTCGATGCGCGGGGTCCGAGCGAAATCCTGGCCGGCCGCGGGCTCTACTGAGCGCTCCGCTACGGCGGCCGACGATGCAGCCAGTTCGTGCCCATTGTGCATGGGCGGACATCGCTTTTCCGCCTTGTTTGCCGGATTTCGTCGTGCGGCATCTTAACAGAATCGGTGCCGCGGCCGTGGGCAAAACCCGGTTGTTCGGAGTAGTTCCAACTGTTAGGGCATGATCCCGAACACATCGGGCTTAGGCCAGAAAGCCGCGCTCAGGACATTGCCGATGGCCATCGAAACAACCGCCTCCTGCAGTTCGAAATCCATACGCAGCTGGTCCCGCCTGATCCTGGCGGCCGCCGTGATCGCGGTCGGCTGGTGCGGCGTCGTGCATGCGGCCAACCAAAGCGTGCAGGGTTTTAAGAAGGAGGAGGGTGGTTTCTACGGCGCCGCGCCGACCGCGATCCTGATCGAGGCCACCAGCGGCAGCGTGCTGTTCGAAAAGAACGCGGACGAACTTCGCGCGCCCTCCAGCATGATGAAGCTGATGACCGCCGAGGTGGTGCTTCACGCCATCCGGCAGGGCGACATCAAACCGACGGACGAATACCATATCAGCGAGAATGCCTGGCGCAGAGGCGGCGCTCCCTCCGGCACCTCGACGATGTTCGCGGCGCTGAACAGCAAGGTGTCAGTCGACGATCTCCTGCACGGAGCGCTGATCCAGAGCGGCAACGACGCCTGCATTGCGCTGGCCGAAGGGATCGCCGGAAACGAGCAGACTTTCGCAGCCGAGAACATGACCAGGCGCGCGCGAGAACTTGGCCTGACGCGGTCCACCTTCGCCAATTCCAACGGATTGCCCGACCCCGGCAACAAGATGACGGTGCGCGAGCTGGCAAAACTGGCTCGCTACATCATCCTGACCTATCCCGACTACTACAAGCTGTTTGGCGAAAAGGAATTCACCTGGAACAAGATCAGGCAGTTCAATCGCAATCCGCTGTTGAACTCGCTCGAAGGCGCCGACGGTCTGAAGACGGGCTACACCAAGGAAGGCGGCTACGGCATGGTAGGCTCCGCGGTGCAGAACGGGATAAGGTTGATCGTCGTCGTCAATGGCCTCGAGGATTCCGAGGATCGCGCATCCGAGGCCAAGAAGATGCTGGAATGGGGATTCCGCAATTTCGAGACGCGCACCTTGTTCGCCGCGCAGCAGCCGATCGGCTACGCCAAGGTGTTCGGCGGCGACAGCGGCTACGTAAAGCTGACAAGCCCGGATCCGATCGAGGTGATGGTGCAGAAAAACGGAACTGACAAACTGATCGCCCGTATCGTCTACAGCGGTCCGGTGCGCGCGCCGATCGCGAAGGGCCAGCAGGTCGGCGTCATCAAGGTCTGGCGCGGCGCCAACATCGCGGTGGAACATCCGGTCTATGCCGCCGAAGCGATCGGCAAGGGATCGATGGTGCGTCGCGCCGTGGACGGCGTCAGCGAACTCGCGATCGGGATGTTTCGCGCGGGCATCGAGAAGCTCTGAGCATGGCCGAGGCAACGGTCAAACGAACTGGTGGAGGGCGCGGGCGGTTCATCACGTTTGAAGGCGGCGAGGGATCGGGCAAATCCACCCAGATCAAGGCCCTCGCGCAGCGGCTCGAGGCCGCGAAATTGCGTACCCTCGTCACACGCGAGCCTGGCGGGTCGCCGGGCGCCGAGATCATCCGGCATCTGGTGCTGTCCGGGATGGGCAAGCTCTTGGGAGCGGATGCCGAAACGCTGCTGTTTGCGGCCGCCCGCGACGACCATGTCCGCAACGTGATCGAGCCGGCGCTGAACCAGGGCATCTGGGTGCTCTGCGACCGTTTCTCGGATTCGACACGCGCCTATCAGGGTCGACTTGGCAATGTTCCGCCGGAGGTTCTCAATGCGATGGAGCGCGTTACCATCGGCGATCTCAAGCCCGACCTCACCATCATCCTCGACGTACCCGTCGAGATCGGCCTGTGCCGCGCCGCCGCCCGCCGCGGCATCGGCGCGCCCGACCGTTTCGAGGCCGAAGACGTCGGGTTCCACCGCGACTTGCGCGAGGCCTACCGGCAGATCGCGGCCGACGAGCCGCAGCGTTGCGTGTTGATCGATGCCACGCCTGATCCAGCCACGGTCGCTGCCAGCGTGTGGGCCGTCTTGCATGATCGCCTGCTGACGACGCCAGCGGGCAATGCGGTCAATTCCGCATGAGCGCGCGCCAGGCAGAGTCCCGGATCACGGTGGCGCATCCGCGTGAAACCAGCACGCTGTCAGGCCATCGCGAGGCCGAAGCGGCACTCCTGAACGCCTATCGCAGTGAACGATTTCCGCACGCCTGGTTGATCGGCGGAGCGCGGGGCATCGGCAAGGCCACGCTGGCCTACCGGATGGCCCGCTTCGTACTCACGCATCGCAACCCTCTCGCCGCCCGCGTGCAGGGCGCCAGCACGCTGTGGGTCGAGCCGTCCGATGCCGTCGCACGCCAGGTCGCGGCCGGCTCTCATGGCAGCCTGTTGACACTGGAACGTTCGCTCAACGACAGGGGCGTGCTGCGTACCGTCATCACCGTGGACGAGACCCGCGAGACCATTTCGTTCTTCGGTTCGACCGCCGCGGTCGACGGCTGGCGGGTTTGCATCGTCGACACCGTCGAGGAGCTCAATTCCAACGCCGCCAATGCATTATTGAAGGTGCTCGAGGAACCGCCACGGCAATCGCTGTTCCTTTTGATCAGCAACGCGCCGGCGCGAGTGTTGCCGACCATCCTGTCGCGCTGCCGCAAGCTGATGCTGCGCCCGCTTGCGATCCCCGACGTGATCGCCGCCGCCGCGACCTCAGCCGGCATTTCGACCGAAGATCCCGCTTTGGGCGAGGCCGCTGAAGCGTCGGAGGGAAGCGTCTCCCGCGCGCTGACGCTGCTCGGCGGCGATGCGATCAAGCTGCATCAGCAAACGGCAGCACTGTTGTCGACATTGCCTCGGGTCGATCCGCGCGAACTGCACGCGCTCGGCGATGCGATCAGTGGCAGCGACCGTGTCGCGCTCACGGCGTTCATCGACAGTATCGATCGCTGGATCAGCCAACGCTTGCGGGCCGACGGCGCCAACGCCAACGCGAACCTGCCCCGCCTTGCACGGCTTGCAGAGGTATGGGAAAAGATCACCAGCGCCGCGCGCGATACCGAATCCTACAATCTGGAACGAAAACCCCTGGTTTTCTCGGTATTTGGCTTGCTTGCGGAAGCCATGCAATAGAACGCGCCCGCCAGGTCATTGCCCGGCAAATCCATTTGAACGATGAAGGAAATTGTGGTGGCGACGCCAGTCAAGAAAGCTTCCAGGAAGAGAACGTCGAAAAAGCGAGGGGCAAGGAAGAGGCGTGCCTTGAGGGCGTCGGCTGCCGGCAAGAGCGGCCGCAAGAGCAAACGCACCACCAGGAAGGCCAAAAAAACCGCAAAAAAAATCGTCAGAAAAACGGTGAAGAAAGCCGTCAAGAAGACGAAGAAGAAAGCGGCCAGGAAAGCGCCTGTAAAATCCGCGAAGAAGCCGGGCAAGAAGCCCGTCGGAAAAGCCGCCTCGAAAAAACACGACGCTTCTCCGCCGGCCGTCGCACTGGCGGCGGGAGCGAAGAGGGCTGGCGCAAAGAAGCGCGTTGGCCCAAACAAGATGACTTCGACCGCCGCAGCTTCGCCGAAACCGGACGCCGCCGAACGTGGCACCTATTTCATCACCACCGCGATCGCATATCCAAACGGGATACCGCACATCGGTCACGCCTATGAGGCGATCGCAACCGATGCGCTGGCGCGTTTCCAGCGACTCGACGGCAAGGACGTATTCTTCCTCACCGGCACCGACGAACATGGTCTGAAGATGATCCAGACTGCGCAGAACGAGGGCATGACACCCGCCGAGCTTGCCACCCGCAATGCCGGCCGGTTCAAGGAAATGGATCAGCGTCTGAACGTGTCATTCGATCGCTTCATCCGCACCTCGGAACCGGCGCACCATCGTTCCGTGCAGGTGATCTGGAATCGCATGCAGCAGAACGGCGACATCTATATCGACACCTATGCCGGCTGGTACTCGGTGCGCGACGAGGCCTATTATTCGGAGGACGAAACCGTCGTCGGCGACGACAATGTACGGCGCGGCCCGCAGGGCACACCGGTCGAGTGGGTGGAGGAGAAAAGCTATTTCTTCAGGCTCTCGGCCTATCAGGACAAACTGCTCGCATTATACGAGGACCAGCCCGACTTCATCGGCCCGGACTCGCGCCGCAATGAGGTCATGAGCTTCGTCAAAGGCGGGCTGAAGGACCTGTCGATCTCCCGGACCACGTTCGATTGGGGCGTCAAGGTGCCCGACGATCCCGAGCATGTGATGTATGTCTGGGTCGACGCGCTGACCAACTACATCACCGGCGTCGGCTTCCCCGACGAAAGCGCGCGAGACTGGCGCTACTGGCCTGCGGACGTCCACATCATCGGCAAGGACATCATCCGCTTTCACGCGGTGTACTGGCCGGCTTTTCTGATGTCCGCGGGGATCGCCGTGCAGAAGCGGGTCTATGCCCACGGGTTCCTGTTCAACAGGGGCGAGAAGATGTCGAAGTCGGTCGGCAACGTGGTCGACCCCTTCAATCTCGCGGACCAATATGGCGTTGACCAGATACGCTATTTCTTCCTGCGCGAAGTGCCGTTCGGACAGGATGGCAGCTACAACCACGAAGCCATCGTCGCACGCATCAATGCCGACCTCGCCAACGATCTCGGCAATCTCGCGCAGCGTTCGCTGTCGATGATAGCCAAACAACTCGGCGGCGTGCTGCCCGAGCCCGGCGCCTTCAGCGACAATGACAGGGCGATCCTGGCGCAGGCCGACGGCATGCTGGCGCTTTCCCGAACGGCGATGGCGACGCAGCAGATCCATCAATGGCTCAATGCCGTCTGGGCGGTGGTGGCCGAAGCCAACCGCTATTTCGCAGGCGAAGCGCCATGGGCGCTGGCGAAAACCGACCCTGGGCGCCAGCGCACGGTGCTGTATGTGACCGCCGAAGTGGTCAGGCAGATCGTCATCCTGACACAACCGGTCATGCCCGCGGCGTCGGCGAAATTGCTGGACAGTCTCGGCATTCCCGAGGGCAGTGCCCGCGATTTCGCAGCGTTGGGTGAAGCCGGACGCATCAAACCGGGCGTGTCGCTGCCGGCGCCGGTCGGCGTGTTCCCGCGCTATGTCGAACCCGCAGCGACGTAAGCGGTTGGACAAGCCGATGTTGATCGACAGCCACTGCCATCTCGATTTTCCGGATTTCGCCGACGATCTCGACGCGATCGTCGCGCGCGCCGAGGCAGCAGGGATCGGCCGCATCGTCACGATCTCGACCCGGGTGAGGCGGCTCCCAGAACTACTTGATATCGCGACGCGGTTTCCGAACGTCTATTGCTCGGTCGGAACTCATCCGCACCACGCCGACGAGGAAGACGGCATTTCGGCGGAAGAACTGATCGAACTGACAAAGCATCCCAAGGTCGTCGCGCTCGGTGAAGCGGGGCTGGATAATTTCTACGAGGACGGCTCGCCTCAGGCGCAAGAGCGTGGCTTCCGCGCCCATATCGCGGCTGCACGGGCGACCGGGCTGCCGCTGGTGATCCATACCCGCGAAGCCGATGAAGGTTGCGGCAGGATCCTCGAAGAGGAAATGGCCAAAGGATCGTTCCGCGCGGTGCTGCATTGCTATACCGGCGGCCGTGAATTGGCGATGAAAGCGATCGCGATGGGGCTTTCTATCTCGTTCACGGGCATTTTGACCTTCAAGAAATCGCAGGCCTTGCGTGATCTCGCGGCCGAGTTGCCGGCCGACCGCATCATGGTCGAGACCGACGCGCCTTATCTCGCGCCCGGCAAATTCCGAGGCAAACGCAACGAGCCGTGCTACGTGGTGGAGACCGCAAAGGTGCTGGCGGAGACGCGCGGCGTCTCGCTGGATGAGATTTCTCGCCAAACGTCCGAAAACTTTTTCCGCCTGTTCAGCAAGGTGCCCGCCGCGGGCGCCTCTTCGACTGAAATCCCGGCATGACGCTGACGCTAACCATTCTCGGCAGCGGATCCTCTGGCGGCGTTCCGCGGCCGGCGCTCGGCTGGGGCGCATGCGATCCCAGCAACCCGAAAAACCGCCGGCGCCGCTGTTCACTGCTGGTCGAACGAACGTCAGCCGAAGGCACGACGCGGATCGTGATCGATACCTCACCCGACCTGCGCGAGCAGTTGATCGATACCGCGGTCGATCACATCGACGCGGTGTTCCTCACGCATGAGCACGCCGACCAGACCCACGGGATCGACGACCTGCGCTCGGTCGTGATGCACCAGCGTCGGCGCATTCCGGTGTACCAGAACCGATCGACGGCGGCCCACACCCTGCTGCGCTTCTCCTATTGCTTCGTGTCGCCGCCGGGCAGCTTCTATCCGCCGATCCTGGACCATTGTGCGATCGAAGGCGGGGAAAGCCGCACCGTCGAAGGCAAGGGCGGCCCGGTGACGTTATCGGCGTTCGACCTGCAGCACGGCCAGATTCCGGCGCTCGGCTACCGCATTGGCTCCGCCGCCTATACACCTGACGTCAGCGACATACCGCCCGGAAGCTGGAGCTACCTCGAAAATCTCGAACTATGGATCATCGACGGTCTGCGCTTCACGCCGCATCCCAGCCACTTCAGCGTAAGCGACGCGTTGTCATGGATCGAGCGCTTCAAACCGCGCCAGGCCGTCATCACCAACATGCACGCCGACGTCGACTACGATGCGCTACGCGCGAAACTGCCTGATGGCGTAATCCCGGCCCATGACGGCTTACGGCTGACGCTGCAACAATCGGGTTGAAGCGCGATCGCAGGGTGGCCAGAGTGCCGCGCGACCGCCTCACGAGAAAATTCACTTCTGGCAGTCGCCCAAATGTTCGCCTTCCAATTCCATCGTGACATCGTTCATCAGCATGCCAGCCATCCAGGCCTTGGTGACGACCGTTGCGGTGTAGTGCGACGACGTATCGAAATCGAAGTCGCCCGCCACGTCCATATCGATTTGCCCTCTGCACTGCATACGCCACTTCAACCGGCGTCCGGTCGCGTCATAGGCGGTGCGCTCGCAGGTCGAATTCGTCATGGTCATCACGGGCCCGAACGTCTTGCCGAGGTCGCCGGCCTGTTCCGGAGTAAGGCATCGGGCCTTGACCTCGGGCGGCATCGTGCCACCGTTCGTCCGGATTTTCGTGGTGATCTTCCATTGCCCCGGCTCGATGGATTCGTCCGCGCCGGCTGCAGCCATCATCGCCACAAGCGCACCGGATACGATCAGCCCGAATCTGCTTGTCCGCATGCCGTTCAAGCCGAAATCGCCTTCGCCGAATCGACCTGGTTGCGCAACATGAATTTCTGGATCTTTCCGGTAGAGGTCTTGGGGATGGTGCCGAACACCACGGCTTTCGGCGTCTTGAAGCCCGACATATGGCTACGGCAGAATGCGATGATCTCGGCTTCGGTCGCCCGGGCATTGTCCTTTAACTCGATGAAGGCGCAGGGCACTTCGCCCCATTTTGAGTCGGGTTTTGCCACCACGGCCGCGAACAGCACGGCGGGATGCTTGTAGAGCACGTCCTCGACTTCGACCGAACTGATATTCTCGCCGCCCGATATGATGATATCCTTGGAACGATCCTTGATGATGACGTAGCCGTGCTCGTCGAGCACGCCGAGATCGCCGGTGTGAAACCAGCCTCCCGCAAAGGCCTCATTGGTGGCCTTTTCGTTCTTCAGATAGCCTTTCATCACGATATTGCCGCGGAACATCACTTCGCCGATGGTCTCGCCATCATGCGGAACCTCACGCATGGTCTCGGGATCTATCACGGTGATGGCTTCCTGCAGCGGGTAGGACACGCCCTGGCGGCGTTTTAATTGCGCGCGCGCTTCGGCAGTCAGTTCATCCCAGCCCGGCTGCTCGGCGCAAAACGAAGCAGGGCCGTAAACCTCGGTCAAGCCGTAGACATGCGTCAGCCTGATGCCGATACGCTCGGCGCCTTCGAGCACCGCGACCGGAGGGGCGGCGCCGGCGATCAGGCCGATAACGGGGCGCGCGTTCGCGGCCGTGGGCGCCCCCGCTGCGTTGATCAGCGTGTTGTAGACAATCGGCGCACCGCACATATGGGTGACGTTGTGTTTCACGATCAGCTCGAAAATCTTCGCCGGATCGACCTTACGCAGGCAGACATTGACGCCGGCAGCCGCGGCAAGGGTCCACGGAAAGCACCAGCCGTTGCAATGGAACATCGGCAGCGTCCAGAGATAGACCGGATGCTGGCCAAGATTGCTCGCGAGGATGTTGCTGACGGCATTGAGATAGGCGCCGCGGTGATGGGTCACCACGCCCTTGGGATTGCCGGTGGTGCCCGAGGTGTAGCTCAGCGCGATCGCATCCCATTCATCGTCGGGCAACAGCGCTTTGAAGCCGGGATCGCCCTGCGCCAGCGCTTCCTCATATTCGATCTCGCCGATGCGCTTTCCCCCGACAAAAGCCTTGTCGTCGACGTCGATCACGGCGGGTTTCGAGCCACTCATCAGAGTGAGCGCTTCGGCGATCACGCCTGAAAATTCGGGATCGACCAGGATCAGTCTGGCGCCTCCATGATCGAGCTGGAACGCGATCGAAGGCGCATCGAGCCGGATGTTGAGCGCGTTGAGCACCGCTCCCGACATCGGCACGGCAAAATGCGCCTCGTTCATCGCGGGGACATTCGGCAGCATCGCGGCCACCGTATCGCCGCGTCCGATGCCGCGGCCCGCGAGATACGACGCGAAGCGACGGCAGCGCGCATGGGTCTCCGACCAGGTGAAGGTCCGGCCCTCATGGACCGTGCTGAGATGGTCAGGATAGATTGCCGCGGTGCGGGCCAGAAAACTCAGCGGCGTGAGCGCTACGAAATTGGCGGGCGTCTTGTCGAGCCCGATGTTGTATTGATTGTGGTTACCACTCATGGGCTGCCTCTCGTTTCACCAGACCCGTCTATAGAAACCCGATCGATATCCACGGGAATATCGCCACGATGACCAGACCCGCCAGCAGCGCCAGCATATACCCCAGGATCGGCCGGATCCCTTCAGCCGGATCGACACGGCCAATCGCGCAGGCGGCATAATAGCCGACGCCAAAAGGCGGCGCGAACAAGCCCATACCCATCGCCAGGATAATGATCATCGCATAGTGGACTTCATGCACGCCGACAGCATGCGCGATCGGAAACAGCAGCGGTCCGAACAGCACCACCGCCGGAATTCCCTCCAGCACGCTGCCCAGCACGACGAACGCCACGATCGACACCGCGATGAAGGATGCCGCGCCTCCAGGCAGGCCGGTCATGGCGACCGCAAGGCCGCGCGAAAAGCCGGACTGGGTCAATCCCCAGGCCATGCCGGTCGCGGTTCCGATAATCAGCAGGATCGCACCGGATAGGCATGCGGTATCTATCAGCATCGGCATCAGCCGCCGCCAGTCGAAGCCGCGGTAGATCAGCAGGCCGACCACGAAGGCGTACACGATGCCGATCGTGGATACCTCGGTCGCGGTGGCGACGCCCTCGACCACGGCGGCGCGGATCACGAACGGCAAGGCCAGCGCGGGCAGGGCGATGATGAAGGTTCGCGCCACTTCACCGGCGCCGGCTTTCTTGACGTGACTGAGGTCCTCGCCGCGATAGCGCCACCACACCAGCGCCGACAGCGTGATCGCCAGCACCGCGCCGGGCAGCAGCCCGCCGGTGAACAGCGCCGAGATCGAAACGCCGGTCACCGAACCGATCGTGATCAGCACCAGGCTTGGTGGGATGGTTTCGGTCTGAGCGCCGGTGGCGGCGAGCAGCGCCACGAGATCGCCGGGCTTGGCGCCGCGCGCCTTCATTTCCGGAAACAGCACCGGCGCCACCGCCGCCATGTCGGCGGCCTTCGAGCCCGATATGCCCGACACCAGATACATCGCGCCGAGCAGCACGTAATGCAGGCCACCGCGGACGTGGCCGAGCAGGCTGGCGAGGAACGTCACCATCGCCCGCGCCATGCCGGTCATCTCGATCAGAAGCCCGAGGAATACGAACAGCGGCACCGCCAGCAGGATCAGATGGCTCATACCCTCATCCATGCGGCCGACCAGCACCATCAGCGGCGTATGGGTCGTCAGCGCCAGGTAGCCGAAAACTGCCAGTCCAAAGCCGAAGGCGATCGGGACGCCGGCGAACACGCAGAAACCGGCAACGCCGACAAAGAAGATGACGAGGTTGAGATTGCCGAGCGGCCGCAGCCAGGGCTGGGCCAGCCAGAAGATCCCGATCAGGGCAGCAACCGACAATACCGCCGCCAGCGTGATCCGGATGTCGGCCGTGCGCACCAGCCGCAGAAATGCGAACAAGGCCATCAGGCAGGTGCCGATCGGCAGCGCGGCAGCGCGCCAGGTATTGGATATCTGCAAAGCGGGCGTGGTGATAAAGCTCTCTTCATAGGCGTAGTCGTAAGCCGGCCAGACGATCAGTAGCAGAAAGGCCAAAGCGGCACAGGTTGCTACGGTGTCGAGATAGGATCGCATCGCAGGACTGGCGCTGGCGACGATAGCGGTCATGCGCATGTGCTCGGCGCGCCGCAACGCCACCACGGCGCCGAGCATCGCGAGCCACAGGAACAGGATCGAGGCCAGTTCATCCGACCAGATCAGCGGCTGGTGCATGACGTAGCGCGACACCACACCGGCAAACAGGATCACGATTTCGGCGACGACCAGGATCGCCACCGGGATTTCCACCAGCGTGCCGAGGACGGCCTCGATCGAACCCGCGAGCGTGCGGCGGCGAGGGGACATCGCCTCGCCCGTCATCGACGTGAACTCGATCTGGGCCATCGCAGGCTTCCTTCGGATGAGCCCCGCTACGACAGCTTGCCGACGGATTTCTCCAACAACGACCAGGCCTGGTCGCCGAATTTGCCCTTCCACTCGGCATAGAAACCGGCGGTTCTGAGCTTTTCCCGGAACGGCGTCACTTCGGGCTGGTTGAACACGAGACCCTTGCTCGCAAGATCGCTTTTCACGGTCTCATTGAGCTTTTCGGTGTCGGCGCGTTCCTTGACTGCAGCGGCGTTGACGTTCTTGGCCACGATCGTCTTGATATCATCGGGCAAAGCCTGCCAGGCGCGGCGATTCATCAGGAACCAGAACCCGTCCCACATGTGATTAGTCATCGAGCAGTATTTCTGTACTTCGTACAGTTTTGCCGTCGAGATCAACGCCAGCGGGTTCTCCTGGCCCTCGACGATTTTGGTCTGCAGCGCCGAATAGACTTCGCTGAAATTGATCGAGGCGGGCGAGGCGTCGAACGCCTTGAACATCGAGGTCCACAGCGGCGACACCGGCACGCGGATCTTGAAGCCTTTGTAGTCGTCGGGACCGGTGATCGGCTTGGTCGACGACGTGGTCTGCCTGAAACCATTGTCCCAGATCTTGTCCATGACCTCGAGGCCGGCCTTGTTGATCTGGCCGCGCACATAGGCGCCGAGATCGCCATCCATGGCTTTCCAGACCGTCGGGTAATCCGGGAACGCAAAGCCGATGCCGTTGATCGAGGCCGCCGGCACCAAAGTAGCCAGGATCAGGCCGGACAGGGTGAAGAACTCGACGCCGCCGGAACGGACCTGGCTCAGCATGTCGGTGTCGGAGCCGAGCTGGCTGTTCGGGAAAACCTGCATATCGAACCGGCCGTTGGTCTCGGCCTTGATCGCCGCCGCCATCTCCCGGGCTCGGATCATGAACGGATGCGACTCCGGCAGGTTATTGGCGAATTTGTAGGTCCATTCGGCGGATTGCGCCCGTGCGACATAGGGCGCGCCGACGCCGCCGAGTACAGCCGATGCCGCAGTCGCCTTGAGCAGCGTGCGTCGTGAAAAACTCATCTGGTTCTCTCCCTGACATATTCTATTGAACGTCATCATACGGGGCCGCCGATGCCGGGTCATCATCCGTCTTTGCAAGCCTGTCTTCACGCACGGCCCATTGGGACGCCGCGCACGACGGCTGGCTGTACTGGTGCGCGCTAACGCCGTCAGGAACGTCGCCGAGACGCGGACAATCAAGGACGCGCGAGGACGCGGCTGACACCCAGCAGCGCCTCGCAAGCGCGGCATTGATCATGCCTCGATGGGATGGCGCGCCGCCGTCTATCCGTACGGCTCCAACGGCTGCAGTACCAGAGCATTTGGCTATAAGTGTATGTAATTCCTAGAGATATAAATATTCCATAATATACCTTATGCGAATTCGAGATATTGCGGACTGGTGTGGCGCAGGTCGGTTCCGGCCTTCTGTTTCAGCCTGACCTAGGCTGCTCGTCACGCAAGATTTTGCCTTACCGACCCGGACCCGCGCATGCGAGATGCCCGATCGAGCATCGACCGAACCGGCGCGCCATGTACGTTGACGCGCAATCGGAGCGGAATCCGCAGAAGGTTACGACGCCTAAGATCTCATGGAAGGAAGAGCCATGCCATTAACGCGGTGCGGAGCGGCAAGGCGCCGATCTCGACAGCGCGAAGACACGCGCCTATCCTTGCCCCGCATGGGCGGACACGATCACGACCACTCGCACGGTAGCCAGGCGCATTCGGAACTGTCCGAAATGGAGCTTCGGGTGCGCGCGCTGGAAACGGTCCTGAGCGAGAAAGGCTACATCGATCCGGCCGCGCTCGACGCCATCGTCCAGGCCTATGAGACGCGGATCGGCCCGCACAATGGCGCGCAGGTCGTCGCCAAGGCATGGACCGATCCCGCGTTCAAGCAGGCGCTCTTGCACGACGGCACCAAGGCGGTCGGAACGCTTGGCCATGTCGGCCGCGTAGGCGACCATCTGGTCGTGGTCGAGAATACGCCGCAGCGGCACAACATGGTCGTTTGCACGCTGTGCTCCTGTTACCCCTGGGAAATGCTCGGCCTGCCCCCGACCTGGTACAAGGCCGCGCCCTACCGTTCGCGCGCGGTGAAGGATCCGCGCGGCGTGCTCGCTGATTTTGGCGTCACGCTTCCCAAGGAAACCGAGATCCGGGTCTGGGATTCCACCGCCGAAACGCGCTTCCTGGTGTTGCCGATGCGGCCCGCGGGCACCGAAGGCTGGAGCGAGCAGCAACTCGCCGAGATCGTCACGCGGGATTCCATGATCGGCACGGGCTTGCCGAAGACGCCGGGCGCGCCGTCATGAACGGCGTGCACGACATGGGCGGCATGGACGGATTTGGCAAGGTCGAGCCGGAGCCGAACGAGCCGATGTTTCATACCGAATGGGAAGGCCGCGTGCTGGCGATGGTGCGGGCGATGGGCGCCGCCGGCGCCTTCAACATCGATACGTCGCGCTATTACCGCGAGGCGCTGCCGCCCGAGGTCTACATGACCAGCTCCTATTACAGGAAATGGTTCATCGGCCTCGAGAACATGCTGGTCGCCAAGGGCTACATCACACCGGAGGAAGTCGCGAGCGCGCATGCGGTCGAGCCGGCAAAACCGCTCAAGCACGGCAAGTTTACGGTCGATCAGGTCGAGCGCATCATGGTGCGCGGCAAATTCGGCCGCACGCCGGGCGCGCCGGCCAAATTCAGGCCGGGCGATCGGGTGCGTGCAAGGAACATCCATCCCACGACGCATACGCGGTTGCCGCGCTATGTGCGCGGCCATGCCGGCGTGGTCGAACTCAATCTCGGTTGCAACGTCTATCCCGACTCGGCGGCGAACGAGGCCGGCGAAAACCCGCAATGGCTTTACACCGTCGTGTTCGACAGCACCGAGCTGTGGGGACCGGATGCCGACCCGACGGTGAAAATATCCGTCGACGCGTTCGAGCCCTATCTGGAGCCGGCGTGATGGACAACGCCGCGGCGCGGGCCGCGCGCACCGTCCCAAGCATTCCCCGCGACGCCGAAGGGCCGGTATTTCGCGAGCCTTGGGAGGCGCAGGCGTTCGCGATGGCGCTCGCGCTGCATGAGCGCGGGCTGTTCACCTGGAACGAATGGGCGGCCACCCTCTCCGTCGAGATCAAACGCGCGCAGGCCGCAGGCGATCCTGATACTGGCGAAACCTATTACCGGCACTGGCTCGCGACGCTGGAACGACTGATCGCCGAAAAGGGCGTTACCACCTCAGAGACCCTGCATCGCTATCGTGACGCCTGGGATCATGCTGCCGATCGCACACCGCATGGCACGCCGATCGAATTGCGGCCTGAGGATTTTGCTTCATAGCGTGCTTACACCGGCGCCCTGCCCGCCGCGTATTCACCCCAGCCTTTAGCGCGTAGCGCACAGGCCGGGCATTCGCCACAACCATATCCCCAATCGTGGCGCGCGCCGCGTTCGCCGAGATAGCAGGTGTGCGAATGCTCGCGGATCAGGTCGACCAGCCCTGCCCCGCCGAGTTGATCGGCAAGCTTCCAGGTCGAAGCCTTGTCCAGCCACATCAGCGGCGTGTGCAGTTCGAACCTCCTGTCCATGCCGAGGCTGAGCGCGGCCTGTAACGCTTTGATGGTCTCATCGCGGCAATCCGGATAGCCGGAATAGTCGGTTTCGCACATGCCGCCGATGATGTGACTGATGTCACGCCGGTACGCCAACGCCGCCGCGAAAGTCAAAAACACCAGGTTGCGGCCAGGCACGAATGTATTGGGCAGACCGTCCGCGCCCATCACGATCGCAACGTCGCGGGTCAACGCGGTGTCGGAAATTTCCAACAATGTGGGAATTTCCAGCGTGTGGCTCTCGCCGAGCTTGACCGCCCAGTCCGGCCGCAGCGATTTCATGCCGGCTAGCAGATCGGCACGGCATTTAAGCTCAATGGCGTGCCGCTGGCCGTAGTCGAAGCCGAGCGTTTCGACCCTCGCAAAGCGCTCCAACGCCCAGGCGAGGCAGGTCGCGGAATCCTGTCCGCCGGAAAACAGCACCAGCGCGGCTTCAGTATGCTTCGATTCATCGCTCGATTTTGGGTCCATGGCGCTGGGCCATAGCACCCATCGAGGCCGGAGCCAATCGGAGGAATCTGCGCTCGCTCGGGCTCTTTTACTGGGATGATCCGGCTTCTTGCGGCATACAGGCTTGACTCATTCCTGACCGGTGCATCATGCCCCCTTCCCGCGATATCAAAAGCCTGCTCGACATCATGGCGCAGCTTCGAACGCCCGGAAGCGGCTGCCCGTGGGACCTCCAACAGACGTTTGCGAGCATTGCGCCCTACACCATCGAGGAGGCCTATGAAGTCACCGACGCGATCGCGCGCGGCGACCTCGCCGATCTCTGCGACGAACTCGGCGATCTCCTGCTACAGGTGGTGTTTCATGCCCGGATGGCCGAGGAACAGGGTGCGTTTTGCTTTGGCGACGTCGTCGAGGCGATCACGCGAAAAATGATCCGGCGGCACCCGCACGTATTCGCCGACAGGAATGGTGTGGTGACGCCGGCGCATGTCGAGGGTGCATGGGAGCGGATCAAGGCCGAGGAGAAGGCCGAACGCGCGGCGCGCCGGCCGCCCGGTGGCGCTCGGAGTGGAAAATCCTTGCTGGCCGGCATCAAGGCCGGACAACCTGCCCTCACCCGCGCGATGGCCTTGCAGCGCAAGGCCTCCAGCGTCGGGTTCGACTGGAACGATCCCCGCGAGGTATTGCGCAAGATCCGCGAAGAGGCCGATGAGATCGAGGCGGCGCTCGATCGTAACGATGCGAAAGAACTCGAAGGCGAGACCGGCGATCTCCTGTTCGCGCTGGTCAATCTGGCGCGCCACGTCGGAGCCGATCCCGATCTGGCATTGCGCGGGACCAACGCCAAGTTCGAGCGCCGCTTTGCCCATATCGAGCACGCCCTGTCTGAGCAAGGCCGATCGCTGGAAAGCGCATCGCTCGCCGAGATGGATGCGCTGTGGGACGCGGCCAAGGAAAGCGAGCAAAAGGAGCGGCCGACTGAGCCGCCAGTTTTTCAAATCCCAAGGGATCACTGATAACGATGCCGAACCTTTGGGGATCAGGCGTGCGGCACCGCATCGAAGCGGTTGACGATGATGTCGCGCCGGGTCTCGTCGACGCGCACGGTCATGTCGAAGCGGCCATCATTGAGCTTCTTGCTAAGCACCTCGGAATTGCGATGCAGCCAGCTGACGCCGGCTCCGTCGGAAGCATCGATCGACAAATCCAGCGTCGTGCGCCTTGCCGCCAGCCGATCTTCGATCGCGGCGAGCAGCGCCTCGATCCCCTCCCCGGTTTCAGCGGACACCAGGTAGCACGGGTGCTCCGGCGGGCGGCGCGCGGCGATGTTGCGCAAATTCTCGCGGTCCTCGGCATCGAAGCGGTCGATCTTGTTCCAGACTTCAACGATTCCCTTCCCGGCGCTTGAATCGATGCCGAGCTGACGCAGCACCGTATCGACATCACGCTCCTGCGCCTCGGCATCCTCGTGCGAGATATCGCGGACGTGGAGAATGATATCGGCCTCCAATACCTCTTCCAGCGTCGCGCGGAATGCCGCCACCAGTTGGGTCGGCAGGTTGGAAATGAATCCGACGGTATCCGACAGCATCGCCTTGCCGCCATGCGGTAGCGTGAGAGCCCGCAAGGTTGGATCGAGCGTCGCGAACAGCATATCGGCAGCCTGCACGTCGGCGCGGGTCAGCCGGTTGAACAGCGTCGATTTTCCGGCGTTGGTGTAACCAACCAAGGCAACAACGCGATACGGCACCCGCCGGCGGCCGGCGCGATGCAGCCGTCGCGTCGCCTGGACCTTCCTGAGTTCGCTCTCGAGCCGCGCGATGCGATCGCCGATCAGGCGGCGATCCGCCTCGATCTGGGTTTCGCCGGGACCGCCCATGAAACCGAAGCCGCCGCGCTGCCGTTCCAGATGCGTCCACGACCGCACCAGACGGCTGCGCTGATAGTTCAGGTGTGCAAGTTCGACCTGAAGCGAGCCTTCCCGGGTCTTGGCCCTGCGACCGAAAATTTCGAGGATCAGGCCGGTGCGATCGAGCACCTTGGCATTCCAGGCTTTCTCCAGGTTGCGCTGCTGGATCGGCGACAGCGCGCAATCCATCACCACCAGTTCGATGTCGTGGCCCTTGATGAGACCCGTGATTTCCTCGACCTTGCCCTTGCCAAGATAGGTCGCGGGGCGGATCTGGCCGAGCGGCGCGATCAACGCTTCCGCGATCACGAGATCAATAGCGCGCGCAAGCCCGGCGGCTTCCTCCAGCCGGGCCTGCGAGCCGCGAACGATATGCTCCTCCGCTTGCGCGTCGGTATCGCCGCGGCGCATGCGCACATAAGGACCGATGACGATCGCCCGTCCGGTCGCCTTGCCCCCTGCCGACCGCGGACGGTCGGCATCCCCGTCAATATTCCGGGGTTCCAATCAGATCACTTTCAAGCCGGCGCATCCTCACCGCCTTCGAACAGCTGAATCGGGGCGCCGGGCATGATGGTCGAGATCGCGTGCTTGTAGACAAGCTGCGAATGACCGTCGCGCCGAAGCAGCAGACAGAAATTGTCGAACCAGGTGACAATCCCTTGCAGCTTCACGCCATTGACCAGAAAAATCGTTAGTGGTGTTTTGGTCTTACGAACGTGATTTAGGAAGGTATCTTGTAGGTTTTGTGCGCGGTCTGCCGCCATCGTTTTTGTCTCGCAGTATTGTTTGCTTCTTTTTATTGAACCGATTGCGGCCCCAAACGGGCCCCCGCCGGTCGCCGGCTTCCCCTGAGATCCCCCTCCGGGGGGCGCGGCCGCTTGATTAGAAGGCAGGGGCGGTTTTTAGGCAAGCCAGTTCCACCCCTCATTACCCGGCACAAAGGGCAATTCCCGGAAAAAGTCAGGAAACAATTCAGATTCTCAAGCAAATGCATGAATGCATCGGCTTTTGCCGCCGTTCAGCCGACGCCGAGTGCCTTCAGCTTGCGATGGAGCGCCGAGCGCTCCATCCCGACAAATTCCGCTGTCCGTGAGATATTACCCGAAAAACGGCTAATCTGGGCAATCAGATAGTCACGCTCGAACACTTCCCGCGCCTCTCGCAAGGGCAGGCCCATGATGTGTTCGCCATTGTTGCTGGTCGGCATCGCCGGCACCATGGAGCCGACGTCCTGCGGCAGCATGTCGGCCGTAATGATGACTTCCGGGCCGCCCCCCGCCAGGATCATGACGCGCTCGACATTGTTGCGGAGCTGGCGGACGTTTCCAGGCCAGACATGGGACTGCAGTACCGCCATCGCATCTTGTCCGATCTGGCGTTTCGGCAGACCGGTCGCGACCGATATCTGGTCCATGAAGTAATCAATCAACTCCGGGATGTCTTCGCGGCGTTCCGACAGCGGGGGTACCCGGATCGGCACCACCGACAGCCGATGATAGAGATCCTCGCGGAACCGGCCGGCCGCGATCTCCTCTTCAAGATTGCGTGCGGTGGAGGAAATGATGCGAACATCGACATTGATTTTGGCGGTGCCACCGGAGCGCTGGAAGGTCTGATCGACCAGCACCCGCAGGATCTTGTTCTGGGTCTCGCGCGGCATGTCGCCGATTTCGTCGATGAACAGCGTGCCGCCATGGGCTTCTTCCAGCGCACCGGCCTTGCGCTGCTGCTCGCCATTGGACTGCTCGATGCCGAACAACTCGGCTTCCATGCGCTCCGGCGTGATCGCAGCGGCATTGATCACGACAAACGGACCTTCGGCGCGGCCTGACGCGTTGTGCAGCGTGCGCGCCGCCAGTTCCTTGCCTGAACCCGAGGGACCAACGATCAGAATGCGGCTGTTGGCCTTGGCGGCGCGGTCGATGGTCTGGCGCAACTGGTTCATGCAGGCGGAACGCCCGGTCAGCACGCTTGCGGCCGGCGCGAGTTGCTTCAGCTCCTTGACTTCGCGTTTCAGCCTCGAAGTCTCCAGCGCGCGGGTCGCCACCAGGATCAGCCGATCAGATTTGAACGGCTTCTCGATGAAGTCGTACGCGCCACGCTTGATCGCGGCGACCGCGGTTTCGATATTGCCATGGCCTGAAATCATCACGACCGGCAAGTCAGCATGGTCGCGCTTGATCTGCTCCAGAAGCTGCAGGCCGTCGAGCTTGCTGCCCTGCAGCCAGATGTCGAGAAACACAAGATGCGGCCTGCGGCTGGCGATTTCCGCCAGCGCCGAATCGCTGTCGCGCGCGGTTCGCGTGCCAAAACCCTCGTCATCAAGAATGCCGGCAACCAGGTCACGAATATCTGCCTCGTCGTCGACAATCAGAATGTCATTTGCCATGGATCGCGCCTGTCTTCTCAGCTGTCTGTCGCGGTTTCGATTTTTGTCTCATTGTTGGTCGTATCAGCCGGCTCAACGGTTCCGGTTTCCGACGCTTTTACCTCTGTGTTCAGCGTTTCTGACGTCGCCTCCCCGGTCTCCGTCATTTCGGCTTGAGGCGGTGCAGAATCCGCAACCTGTTCCTTTACCTCGGGCTTGGCGGCGTGGCCCGAAGCGGCAAACCGCAGCCGCATCCAGGCGCCACGCTGGCCGGGCCTGAAGTCGGCGGCGTCCTTGAGTTCAATCCGGCCGCCATGATCTTCCAGTACCCGGCCGACGATGGCGAGACCAAGGCCGGTACCCTTTTCGCGCGTCGTGACGTAGGGTTCAAGCAAGCGCGCACGGGCAACCTTCGGCAAGCCAATACCGTTATCGATGACATCAATCACGATATCCTCGTCCTCGCGCGCGGCGATGACGTCGATACATCCCTTCTTCAGTTGATCGGGCGGCACTGCCTCGATCGCCTCGGCCGCGTTCTTAATGATGTTGGTCAGGGCCTGCGAAATCAGCCGGCGATCGAACTGCGCACGCATTGGATCCTGTTTGATTTCAGCCCTGATATCGATGCCCGGATGGCCGACCCGCATCAGAAACACCGCCTGCCGCACGGTATCGGCGACGTCTTCGCCTTCCATGACCGGTTTCGGCATTCGCGCGAAGCGGGAGAATTCATCGACCATACGCCTGATGTCGTCGACCTGCCGCACGATAGTATCGGTGCATTGTTCGAAGATCGCCTTGTCCTCGGTGATGACCTTCCCGAACTTGCGACGAATCCGCTCGGCGGAAAGCTGGATTGGCGTCAGCGGATTCTTGATCTCGTGGGCGATACGGCGGGCCACATCGCCCCACGCCGAGGTCCGCTGCGCCGAGACCAGTTCGGTAATATCATCGAGCGTTATGATGTAGCTGTCGCGCGATTGACTGGTCTTCTCCGCGCTGACCCGCACCGAAAGATTGCGCTCATGTCCGTCGCGGGTGATGGTGACCTGGCCCTGGACCAGCCGCTGGGTACCTTCACGCGCCGCCTTCATCATGTCGTCGAGTTCAGGCAGCACGTCCGAGAGTGGATGGTCCATCGTCTCGGATTCGGCGTGGCCGATCAGTTTTTCGGCCGAGCGATTCAGGATACCGACACTGCCCGAAGCATCGACGCCGATGATGCCGGCACTTGCCGACGACAACACCGCCTCGATGAAGCGGCGGCGGCTGTCGATCAGGTCGCTCGCGTTGACCAACTCATCGCGCTGCGTGCGCAATTCCTGGGTCATCTTGTTGAAGGTTTCGCCAAGTTGGGCGAGATCGCCCTCCGATTTGTGCACCGGCACCTGCACATGCAGGTCCCCGGTCGAGACGATATTGGCCGC
>JAGXAF010000242.1 GCA_018971675.1 Bradyrhizobium sp. | reverse complement strand
GAATCGGCGCTGTGGAACGAGATCAACATCGCGCAAACCGGCCGCAAGCTCGGCATCAATTCGGCTGCACGGTATCGCTTCGAGCGCGGCGTCGATCCGGCCTTCAAGGTGCCCGGACTTGAAATGGCGACCCGGCTGGTGATGGAATTGTGCGGCGGCTCGCCGTCGGAGAACGTGGTCGTCGGCAAGCAATTCGGCGAGGACCGCGTGATCGATTTTCCGCTCACGGAGGTGAAACGCCTTGCCGGCATCGACGTTCCGATGTCCGAGATGAAGCGCATCCTCACCCATCTCGGCTTCATGATGGCCGGCCAGGGCCCCGTGGTGAAGATCGCGGTGCCTTCCTGGCGCACCGACGTGCAGGGCAAGGCCGATATCGTCGAGGAGATCGTGCGCATCGTCGGAGTCGACAAGGTGCCGATGACGCCGTTCGAACGCGGCGACAAACCGCGCAAGCCGATCCTGAGCGCGATCCAGTTGCGCACCCGCCGCGCTAAGCGAGCGCTCGCCGCGCGCGGCTTGGTCGAAACGGTGACCTGGTCGTTCATCGCAAAGCCTGCCGCCGAACTGTTCGGCGGCGGACAGGCCGAACTCGCGCTCGCCAATCCCATTGCCTCCGATCTGTCGGATATGCGACCGAGCCTGCTGCCGGGCCTTATCGCCGCGGCGCAGGCCAATAACGACCGTGGCCTTGCCGACGTGGCGTTGTTCGAGGTCGGACAGATTTTCAGGGGCGACCGTCCGCAGGACCAGTTCATTGCGGCGGCCGGCATTCGCCACGGCTTTGCTTCGAGCAGGGGCAACGGGCGGCACTGGTCAGGCTCGGCAGCGGCCGATGCGCTCGACGCCAAGGCCGACGCTTTCGCCGTGCTGGCCGCGGCCGGCGCGCCGATGCAGGCATTGCAGATCGTGCCGGGCGGCGTGAACTGGCTGCATCCCGGACGTTCCGGCACCATCCAGATCGGCCCGCAGAATATCCTCGGATATTTCGGCGAGTTGCATCCGCGCGCGGCCCAAATGCTCGACGCCGAGGGTCCGCTGATGGCGTTCGAGGTGATCCTCGATCGCATCCCCGATGCCAAGCAGAAGCCAACCCGCGCCAGGCCCGCGCTCGAACTGTCGGCCTTCCAGCCGGTCTCGCGCGACTTTGCATTCATCGTCGATCGTGGCGTGCGCGCCGGCGACATCGTTCGCGCGGCGCAAGGCGTGGACAAGAAGCTGATCACGTCGGTCACGGTGTTCGACGTCTATGAAGGCAGGGGCATTGATGACGGCAAGAAGTCGATCGCCATCGCGGTGACGATCCAGCCGCGCGAGAAGACCATGACCGACCAGGAGATCGACGCGGTCGCGGCGAAGATCGTGGCGGAAGTGACCAGGAAGACTGGTGGCAGCCTGCGCGCGTGACTGCCGCCGCCTTAACACAGATTTCGCAGCTTCTCGCACCTGCCGCGGCGCAGCGATGAGCCCCTGCAATTCCTGCGTCAAACCATCACCAGGTCGCAATACGCATACCCATCGCGCTCGACGCGTTCGCCTGGCGTGACCGCGATCCGTCGCGAGAACATCGGCCCGGCCACCACGCAGGTGTGAAACTCGCCGTTCTCGCCGCAAGGGTCGACGCCGGCGGGCAGATCAGCCAGCAGGCTTGCATCGAATTTTCGCCCGGCGAATTCCGCCGGCAGCTTCTTCATGTCGACGGTCGCGATCCGCGCTTCCAGCCCGCTCGCGATCATCGCCCGCGCCAGTTCCGGCGTCGGCCGCTGCCACAGCGGAAACACCGGCGTTATTCCGGTGCCTGCGAGCTTCTGTTCGCGGTAGGCCCGGATATCGGCGAGATACAGGTCGCCGAAGATCATGTGGGTAACGCCGTCGGCGACGGCACGCGCGACCGCATCGCCCATCCGCGCCTCGTAGACTTCGTTCGGGCAGGGATAGGGGATCGGTACGACCCGCTGCGGCAGGCCCGCAGCCTCGCACTGCGCCTGCAAAATTTCCTGCCGCACGCCGTGAATCGATACCCGGCCGAAGGTTTCGGTCACCGTCGTCAGCGCGCCGACCACGTCGAAATCGCCCGCCTGCATCACCTCATGCAGCGCAAATGCCGAATCCTTGCCGCTCGACCAGGAAATCAAGGCTTTCGGACGGTTCATCCGTTGGACGCCTGCGCGTGATCGCGTGGTCTCCATCTCAATCGATCGGCGACCACATCGGCCTGACGGCACGCGCCGGCGGGGCGCGGCGGCGATGCTTCGCGGCTGGCGCGGGCACGGGCCCGGTATCCCGGATCGCGCCGATTTTCCGCAACGCCGCGTCGGCGGCACGCTCGCCGCTCTCCCAGGCGCCATCGACCGTGCCCCACAGGGTTTCGTGCGTTGCCTCACCGGCGAGGAACATGCAGCCGATCGGCTCGGTCAGGATTTTTCGCGACGGCTGCCCGCCCGGCGTTGCCGCCGACATCGCGCCCAGCGCAAACGGCGCGGCATTCCAGCGGGTTGCGCTGGTCTTCCTCACGGCCGAGGCGACATCGCTACCGAACAGTTTAGTCAGCCATTCCACCGCGAACGCCGCCATCGCCGGCTCGCCCTGCGCCGACAGATCGCGGCCGAACGAGCCCGCGACATCGACCAGGCATAGCGACGAACCGCCGAGATTGGCGAACAGCATCGCGGTCCGCGTCGAATTGCTCTGCTCGATGACAACATCGTCACGCGCCAGCCCCACCGGATTGCCCGGCAATTGCAGCACGATGCGATCGTAGCTGCCGAGACTCAATTTCGACGCCGCATCGAGCTGGCGCTTGGGAATATCGGGCGTGAATTTGATGTTGCCCGCGACCAGCACATTGCTTGACACGGTGATGATGGCGGCGCGCGCGGCGATCCTGCCCGACGGCGTATCCACGGTGACCTCGCGGCCGTTCCAGGCGATGTGGCTGGCCGGCGTCGACAGCGACACCGGCAAATCGCCAGCGAGCCTCGTCATCAGCGTACCCAGGCCCTGGCGGCAGCCGATCGCATCGGTGCGGTCCTGCGCGTGCGCCTTGTCGATCGCGGAAATATCCGTCAAATCCTTGCCGGTGGCATTGGCGCCGAGCACGAATTCCGCCGTGGCGGCCCAGACGCCGAGATCTTTCGGCAGCACGGCGGCGCACGGCACATCGGCCTTGCCGCGCGAGGCATCGTCGATGGCGCGGTTGGCGCGGACGAGAACAGCGAGGAATTCCTCGGTTTCGCCGGCCCGCGCGTTGCGACGGCCGACGCGAATCTTCTGACCCCGGGACGCCGCAGTGACGTCGAGCCCGGCATCGCGCGCCAGCTTGACCATCGGGTTGGTGTCGGGATTGTAGAGCCAGCGCGCGCCACGGTCGAACGGCGTGTCGAAGGTGGTGCTGTCGGTAAGGCAGCGGCCGCCGCTCCGGGCCGCCGCCTCGATCACGATCACCTTGCGATTCGCGGCCGTGATCCGCCGCGCCGCGGCGATCCCGGCGGCGCCAGCGCCGATCACGACAACATCGGCCTGGCGCGGCAACGGCGCGCCCCTCGCAGGACCGCCAAGCGCCGGCAGCGCTGCAAAGCCCGCCGACGCCGACAGAAAATCGCGGCGCGTCATCGTCATGTCATGATTTCCGAAATTTTGAAAAAGACAAAGCTCCGAATCCGGCGGTTCAAGGCTTCGGCGACCCCTCCGGCGAAGCCTGCCCTTGGCAAAAACCGCATGGAATCAGTGGTTTCCGGGGTCCCCCCGGGGAGAGGAATTCCGGGTTGCGCGCGGGTCGAACTTGCCGCATCCCGATGCAGGCGGCAACCGTCTTGGTGAATCAATCCTGATTGATTTCGGTCAGGCATGAACCAAATGGCAACGGCTTTCGGCCATGCTAGGGAATGGAAAAGCGGCCGCAAGGCCGTTCGGGGATGACCATGGGCGTGGTGCTCGATACTGTCGGCAAGTGGATCGCGAACTACCTGCAAAAGGAAGTGCCGGGTTACGAGCCGTTCACGCCAAGCGATCCGGAACATCTGCGCGGCATCATCGAACCGGGCGACGTGTTGCTGGTCGAAGGCAACAGCCGGATCTCCGGCATCATCAAATACCTCACGCAATCGACCTGGTCGCATGCCGCCCTTTTTGTCGGCCCGATCGACGGCGCCTTCGAGCCGGACGGCGAGCCGCACGTGCTGATCGAGGCCAATATCGGCGAAGGCGTGACCTCGTCGGCGCTGTCGAAATATTTCCCCTATCACACCCGGCTCTGCCGCCCGGTCGGACTGACATTCGAAGACCGCCACACGGTGTGCCGCTACGCGATCAACAGGATCGGCTTCGGCTACGACACCAAGAACATTGTCGACCTGATGCGCTATCTGATTCCACTGCCGGTACCGCAGCGCTGGCGACGGCGCATGATCGCGTTCGGATCCGGCGACCCGACCAAGATCATCTGCTCGGCCCTGATCGCGCAGGCGTTCGACGCCGTTCGCTATCCGATCCTGCCCAAGATCACCCGCGCCGCCAGCCGGACGGCGCGGCGCGAAATCCTGCACATCCGCGATTCCTCGCTGTATATGCCGCGCGATTTTGACATCTCGCCCTATTTCGAGATCGTCAAACCCACCATCGTTCATGGTTTCGACTACACGGCCTTGCACTGGGCCGACAAGCAAAAGCCGCTCCGGGAGGTAGCCGGCGAATTCGAAGTGTTTCCAGAAACAATCCACTCGCCGCCGCTTGCTCCTGAAACGATTGACCAGAAAGCGCCGCGGCCGGCTGCGGAAGTAACCGTGACGGTCGAGACGACGCTGGTCGAACGCATCACCGTCGCCGAACATTTGCCGGACCGCGACAGGGATGAGTTTGCCGCCTGAGCGCCGCTGCCGTCCCGGCGAGATGTGACGTCCCGTTCTCGCGACAGCACCTGCCCGAGTTTTGCAAGGAAGCTCCGCCCGGATCATGGAGGGCGCAGCGCGACCCTCAAGTGAGGGCGCGGGAAATGCCGGGCGCTCAGTGCACCCGCAGCCGCGCGTG
>JAGXAF010000241.1 GCA_018971675.1 Bradyrhizobium sp. | reverse complement strand
GATGGCACTGTACAGGTTCGCCGCGTGGTCTGTGCCATGGATTGCGGTACCGTGGTCAACCCTAACACAGTGCAGGCTCAGCTGATGAGCGGAGCCATCTTCGGCACGACAGCCGCGCTTTATGGGGAGATCACGCTGAAGAATGGCCGTGTCGAGCAGACCAACTTCGACACCTATCGGATGATCCGCATGAACGAGGCACCAGCGATCGAGGTCCACATCGTCAATAGTTCGGAGCCGCCCGGCGGAATGGGCGAGACCGGGACCTCGGGCGTCGTTCCCGCCATAGCGAATGCGATTTTTGCGGCGACGGGAAACCGCCTTCGCAAGATGCCGGTCGATGCCAACGCGCTGAAGGAACCGGCATAAGACGAAAGGGAATACGGCGCGGAGCAACAAGAGCGCGCCTGTTGTCTTGACCTATTGTTTGCAGCGCCGGGACCGGCAAGTTCCGGTGTTCCAAACGACGCGAGCGGTCGATCATTCCGTATTTTGAAAAGTTCATTTGGCGGCCGCTCGCCTAAATTTCGATCTCGGTGCCGTATTCCACCACCTGCCGCGTCGGTACGCCGAAGAAGGCGGCGGAGCGCTCTGCGTTGCGCTGCAGGAAAGCAAACATGCTTTCGCGCCACACCCACATGCCGGGAATGTCCTCGCTCGGGATGATGGTCTCGCGGCCGATATAATAGGTGATGTCGTTGAGGTCGATGCCGGGCAGCTTGCCTTGCCGGCAGGCCAGCACCAGCCCCTGATAGATCGTCGGATACTGCATGAAACCGTAATGCAGGATGACGCGGGCGATGCCGGGGATCAGTTCGATCACCTCGGCGCGATCTTCGTCCGGGATGCGTGGCAACTCCTCGATCAGCACCGTAACCAGAAGCACGCGCTGGTGCAGGCAGTGGTTGTGCTTGACGAACTGGGTCAGCGCCAGCGGCACGCCGCTCGGCGCCGAGGCCAGGAAAACCGCGGTCCCCGGCAGCCTCGCGAGGCAGCGGCTGACCGCGGTCTCGATCAGTTCCTCTTCCGGCTGGCGCAAATTGGCGCGCGCGCGCTCGACCAGCCTGACGCCGCTGCGCCAGGTCAGCATCAAAAACGCCACCGCGCCCGCGAGCAGCAGCGGAAACCAGCCGCCTTCGATCAGCTTGGTCGAATTCGCTGCGAAGAAAATACCGTCGATCACCAGAAAGAACCCGTTCACCGCGATCACGATGATGGGCGAGAAACCCCATTGGATCGCGACCAAAGCCGCCAGCAGCGTCGTGATCGCCATCAATAGCGACACCGCGATGCCGTAGGCGCCCGCCAGCGCATCCGAGGTGCCAAAGCCGATCACGGCGCCAAGAGTCGCTGCTGCCAGCAGCCAATTGACCAGCGGCACATAGATCTGGCCGATCGCGGTGCTCGTGGTGTGGGTGATGTGCATGCGCGGCAGGAAGCCGAGCTGGATCGATTGCTGGGTCAGCGAAAACACGCCCGAGATGATCGCCTGCGAGGCGATCACGGTGGCCAGCGCCGCGAACGCGACCAGCGGATACTGCGCCCAGTCGGGTGCGAGCTGATAGAACGGATTATCGATGGCAGTCGCATCCGTGATCAGGAGCGCGGCTTGCCCGAAATAGTTCAGGACCAGCGCCGGCAACGCCACCGCGAACCATGCCAGCCGGATCGGACGGCGGCCGAAATGGCCCATGTCGGCATACATCGCCTCGCCGCCGGTGACCGCGAGGAACGCCGCGCCGAGAATGGCGAAACTAACGTGGAAATCCTGGTGGATCAGGAATTCGAATGCGTAAAGCGGGCTCAGCGCCGCCAGCACCGCCGGAGCTTTAACGATACCGTGGATGCCGAGCAAAGCGAGCGCCACGAACCAGCCGAGCATCACAGGCCCGAATATCTTGCCGATGAAGCCGGTGCCCTGTTTCTGCATGACGAACAGGCCGATCAGGATCGCGACGGTCAGCGGCACAACAACCGGCGTCAGCGATGGCGCATCGACCTTGAGGCCTTCGATCGCGCTCAGCACCGATATCGCCGGCGTGATGGCGCCATCGCCATAGAGGAGCGCAGCGCCGATCAGGCCTACGACCAGCAACTGGGCGCGCCATGTGCCGGGTCTTGCGTTGCGCGCCGACAATAGCGCCAGCAGCGCGACGATGCCGCCTTCGCCGCGATTGTCGGCGCGCATGATCAGCATCGCGTATTTGACCGAGATGATAAGGAGCAGCGCCCACAGGATCAGCGAGGCCACCCCGAGGATGGCATCATGCGTCGGCGTGCCGCCATTGGAGGCGGCCTTGGCGGCTTCCTTCAGCGCGTAGAGGGGGCTGGTGCCGATGTCGCCATAGACGACGCCGAGTGCGCCGATGGTTGCTGTCAGCGGGATGGCGCCGGATCTGGCTTGCCGGGCGACAGGTGTGGCGGTCACTGGCGGCTCCCTGATCGCGCCCGCCAGCCACGTCGCTGATGGGTGTGCGGTCAGGGCACACTCTGCGACGCCGCGTCGCAAATTGCCATGGATTACTCATGGGATTACTTTTGCGACCGAAGCCTATTCGCCGCGTTATCGCGGGCGGTCCGCGGTCACCAATCTGACTTCCCGGATCGCCGCCTTGGACCCGGCGACGCGCAGGCAGGAGGCTTCGAAATTGGGCCAGGCCCGCTGCGAGCAATCGCGGCCAACCGAATGAATATCGAGCCGGTCTCCCTTGGCGAGGGCCTGCGGAACGCTGGCTTCCACCTGGGGCGTAAAGCCGAGAAGAAAGGTGAGCGCGGCGGCAGTTGCCGCAGCGATGGCGACGGCGGAAAAAGCCTTGATCATGACGGTCCCCTGTTGGGCCTTTGGCCCGCACGTTTGTTGTCGGTTCGATACGCTCCACCGGTTTCGGGATGTCTTCGCCCCGCCGGAAAATGGTTTCCTCGCGCCGGAGTTTTGTTTCGTCGCCGTTGCCGCGGTGAAACACATGGTCTGCCAGGCAGACGCGCCGGACCAGCAAGGGGTTCAGCCGGCGGCCAAAAATAAAAATCCGGAGTTTGACAAGGGTTCCGGGAACAGGCGCGCCTTGCGACCTCGACCGGGGCGGGGTAGAGGGGTCTATGGCCCGTATCGCGCTGTATCCCGGCTCTTTTGACCCCGTCACCAACGGCCATCTGGACGTGGTCAGGCAAGCCGCCGGCCTGTGCGACCGGCTGGTTGTCGCAATCGGGACGCATCCCGGCAAAAAGCCGCTGTTTTCGGTGGAGGAGCGCCTCGCGATGGTACAGATGGTTTTCGGCCCCATCGCCACCCGGGCCGGCGCATCCCTTGATTGCACGACCTATGACGGCCTCACCATCACCGCTGCACAGAAGATCGGCGCTACCTTCATGATCCGCGGCCTTCGCGACGGCACCGATCTCGACTATGAGATGCAGATCGCCGGCATGAACGAGGCGATGGCGCCGGAAGTGCGTACGGTATTCGTTCCCGCCTCGGTGGCCGTCCGCCCGATCACCGCCACGCTGGTACGCCAAATCGCGGCGATGGGCGGCGACGTCTCGGCATTCGTGCCGTCCGCGGTCGCCGCCAGCCTTAAAGCCAAATTCACCTGATCGCGCTTTCGTCCTTCAACCGTTTCGGGGTTCTCATGATTCGAATTCTTGCCATCATCGCTGCCCTGGTTTGCGTCGCGCCGGCGATCGCCCAGCCGCTACCTGCCAACCTCGACAAGGCCAATGCGATCGTCATCGACACTACCAAAGGCCGTATCGTCGTCCAGCTGCGGACCGACATCGCGCCGCAGCACGCCGAGCGTATCAAGCAGCTTGCGCGCGACGGCTTCTACAACAACGTGCCGTTCCACCGCGTCATGGACGGCTTCATGGCGCAGACCGGCGACGGCCAGAATTTCAACGGCACCGGCGGATCGAAATATCCGAACCTGAAGCAGGAATTCTCCAAGGTGCACTTCAAGCGCGGTATTGTCGGTATGGCCCGGCGCGGCGACAGCGTCGACAGCGCGAATTCGCAATTTTTCATCATGTTCGCCGACGGAGCCAGTCTCGACGGCCAGTACACCGTGGTCGGCGAGGTGGTCTCGGGCATGGACGTGGTCGACAAGCTGAAGAAGGCGCCGCCGGGATCGGCCAGTGGCGCCGTCACGGATCCGGACAAGATGCTGAAGGTGCAAGTCGCCTCCGACATCAAGTGACATGCTGCCAGCCGGAGGTCCGGCTTGCGGCGGCGCTGCTGGTGTCGGCGTCGGCCGCTTCGGCTCACCCCCTCGCGCAGATCCAGGTCCAGATCCAGGTTCAGGACCAGTTTCACGACCAGTTTCAGGTTCAAGCCCCGGTTCCGAGGCCGATTCCGAACGAGGTTCCAGGCCAGAACCAAAAGCAGCCTCCGATCGAGCCGGACAGGGTCGACAATTTCAAGGATCTGTTCGCGCGGCTGCGTGCCTGCTGGCGGCCTCCACCGCGATCGAAGGCCAATCCGGAAAATATCACGGTGATCGTGAGCTTCGACCGCGCCGGCAACATCCTGGGACGCCCCAAAGTCACCCATGAATCGGAGCGGGTCACCGACAACGACCGTATGTTATACCGCATCGCCGTGATGGAGACGTTGCAACGCTGCACGCCGATGCCATTTACCAGTAGCATGGGCGGCGCCGTAGCTGGCCGGCCCCTCGCGATCCAATTTCGGAATCTGAACCCCCCACCCAAACCAGTAGAGAAGAGAGTATGGCTGACACCGAAAATACTTTGATCCTTGAGACCACCCAGGGGCCCGTGACGATCGAGATGCGGCCCGATCTCGCGCCCAACCATGTCGCACGGATCAAGGAATTGGTACGCGAAGGCTTTTACGACGGCATCGTGTTCCACCGCGTGATCGACGGGTTCATGGCGCAGACCGGTTGCCCGCAAGGCACTGGCATGGGCGGATCCGGCCAGAAGCTCAAGGCCGAATTCAACAAGGAGCCGCACGTGCGTGGCACGACCTCGATGGCGCGCGCGTCAAGCCCGGATTCTGCGGACAGCCAATT
>JAGXAF010000024.1 GCA_018971675.1 Bradyrhizobium sp. | reverse complement strand
ATACGAAAGTTCTCCTGTGGGCGCGAGAATATGTAGCATCGTTTTCCCGCATTACTCAAACCATCCCTGTTGCGGAATGGCAAGCAATCCGGACCTGTACATACGCCGCTGGAATGGCCTGGCTTTTATGTTGCTCGCGGTCAGGAAGTGTCTGGATGCCTGCACGTACAAAAAGACCCGGAAGGGGGCATCCCATCCGGGTCGCTGGAGGTCTGAACGTGAAGCAAATTCGATGGATGCAGGTATAGACGGGGTATTTTTCCGGCTGATGTCGTCTAGTGTTTCATTTGTTTCGTGGTCCCAGCCTGATGGATGTTACGCGGCCAGGCTGTCGACGCCCGCGCTCTTGAGCAACTCGGCGAGTTGCTTGCGGGCATAGAACATCCGGGTTTTGACCGTGCTCTGGCGGATGCCGATGATCTCGCCGGCCTCTTCCACCGACTTCTCATGGTAATAAACCAGGTTGATGATCTCGCGATGCGCCGGCGACAGCTTGGCGATACAGGCGCGCAGGATGGCGCTGGTATTGCTGCGATCCAATGAGGTTTCCGGCGTATCGGCCGGGTCGGCGATCTCCAGCACGTCTTCCTGGTCGATGTCTTCGTGCCGGCGCTGGCGCAGCGCGGTCAGTGCCTTGAAGCGAGCGATCGACAACAGCCAGGTGGAGGCCTGGGAACGGCCCTGGAACTGGCGCGCGGTGCGCCACACGTCGAGGAAAACCTGACTGACAATATCTTCCGCCATCGTGGCATCACGCACGATGCGCAGGATGAAGCGGTAGACCCGCACATTGTGCCGGCAATACAGCGTGTGCATCGCCACACGGCCGCCCTTGGCAATGGCGCCGATCAGCATTTCGTCGGATGTCGCCTGCGCGGCGATGATGCCTTGGCTGGCGGCGGCGTTGATAGCAATGACGTTTGACATGATACGCTCCCCGCTAATCGCCCCTCTACGGCGCCTCGTTGGGAAAATTGATAGTTAGCCAACATTTCTGGATGTCTGCTTCAAAAGCGGAAAATGGTTTCGTGCCCGGGAGAATTGTTTCGTCGCGGCTCCGGCGACGAAACAATCCGATTAAAAATCGAGTAATTTCAATGATCGTGCAATTAGGGGGGTAGCTCTTTAGCCCGAAAGATTCTCGTTCCGGCGCATCGTCTCGTCCCGCACCATGCGGCCCCGACTATGCCTTGTCGCCGGCCGGCGAAAACAGATATCCGCCGCCCCTGATGGTGCGGATAACGGCCGGCTTGGCCGGATCCGGCTCGATTTTGCGCCGGATCCGCATGATCCTCAGGTCCACGGCGCGGTCGAAGGCCTCGCTGTCGCGGGCGTTGGCGAGCTCCAGCAGCCGCTCGCGCGACAGCACACGCTTGGGATTGGCCGCGAACACCTTGAGCAGCCCGAATTCGGACGCCGTCAGCGGATGCTCATTACCCTCGTCGTCGCGCAGCGCCTGCGCCTCGAGATCGAGCCATTTGGTGCCGAACCGAACCAGTTGATTCTTGCTCGCCTTGGCGCCGGCGGCTTCTGTTCCAGCCACGGTCCTGACCGGAGCGCTCCGCCGCAGCACCGAGCGAATCCGGGCCATCAATTCGCGTAATTCGCAGGGCTTGGCGATGTAGTCGTCGGCGCCCAGTTCGAGGCCGACCACACGGTCGATCGGGCTTGCGGTCGCCGTCAGCATGATGATGGGGATGTTGGCGCGGCTCTTGAGGTCGCGGATGATGGAAAGGCCGTCTTCCTCCGGCATGTTCAGGTCAAGCACCACGAGGTCGGGCACGTCGGTTTCGATCGCAGCGCGCAGGCTCTTGCCGCCGTCGCACAGCGTCACGGCAAACCCGTGCATCTTGAGGTAATCGCCGACCATTTCCCGGGCAGGTGGCTCGTCGTCGACAATGAAGATATGCTGGCTCTGGCCCATGTCACGGCGCCTCGATCGCGGGCAACACTACGGTGAACGTCGATCCGTGTCCGGGACCGGGGCTTTCGGCGGTTATCTGGCCGCCATGCATATCGATGATGCGCTTGACAATCGACAGGCCGAGCCCGGTCGAACTTTCGCCGGCGGTGGGCTTTGCCGAGAGCCGCTGGAAGCGGCCGAACAGTCGTCCGAGATCTTCCGGCGAGAGGCCGGCCCCCTCATCGGCGATGCGAATAACGGTGTTGTTGTTCTCCTGGCTCACTACAAGAGCAATCTTGCCGCCGATCGGTGAGTATTTGATGGCGTTGCTGACGAGATTGTCAATGGCTTCGCGCATCCGGTCGGTGTCGCACATGGTGACGAAATTCGGCGGCGCGGACACCGTGATCGTCTGTTGCTTGTTGGCGGCCGAAGGCTGGTTGGTCTCGGCGACTTCACTGATCAGGGCTGCGACGTCGACCGGCTCGCGGCGGATCGTGATGTCGAAGGCATCAGCCATCGCGTCCGAGATCAGATGGTCGACCATCAGGGTCAGCCGCCTGGTGGCGTCGCGGATGTGGTCGACCTGGGCGGTGACACTCTCCCTGGAGGAGCCGGCGCCGATCAACTCGGTCAGCATTTCGGTGCGGCCGAGGATGACGCCGAGCGGGTTCTTCAGGTCGTGGGCGACGGTGCCCAGAATCTCGTTCTTGAAGCCGTTGGCGCGCTGCAACCGCAGCCACTGCGCCGAGAGCCGGCGGTTGGCCTGCATCAGCGCCCGGGTGCGCTGGGCGACCCGGTCCTCAAGCTGGGTGTTGGCGTCGTGCAGTTGCTGGTACAGGATGACATTGTCGAAGGCGATCGATAGCCGACCGCCGAAAATCTCCACCAGTGACCGGTCGGTTTCGGAAAGATCGCGCTCCGCCTGCAACAGCACCACGACTTCGCGGCCGCTGCCGGTGCGGATATAGAGCACCGAGCGGTGGTCGGCGAATTCATGTTCACGCCGCTCGAAGGCGGCTTCCACCATGGCACGAAGGTCAGGATCCAGCGATTTGGATCCAACGCTGCCGATGAAGCGGCTGTAGCAACCGGAGCCGGCGAGCACGGAAAAATCGTCGTCCACCACGCCGCCGTCACGCAGCACCAGGATGCCGGCGCAGTCGACATTGAGCAGCGAGGCGATCTGCGTCAGCACGCCCTCGGCGAGGCGCTGCATCGATTTGAAATCGTACAGGGTGGAAGCGGCGTCGATGATGATTTCCAGCCCGCGCCTTGTCTGCACCATGCGTTCGAGCTGCTGATAGCTGCGCAGCGCCGCGGTCAGCGAGGTGAACAGCTTGTCCGCCGTCAGCTCGGTCTTCGCCTTGTAGTCATTGATGTCGTACTGGACAATAACGCGGCGTTCCGGTGCCTGTCCGGGCTGCCCGGTGCGCAGGATGATGCGGACGGTTTCGTTTCTCAGTTCGTTGCGGATGTACTCGACGAGATCGAGACCCGCCGCGTCGGTTTCCATGATGACGTCGAGCAGCACGGCCGCGATGTCGGGATGCGCGCGCATCAAGGTGCGGCCCTCGGCCGCCGAATAGGCCGACAGGATTTCCAGCGTCTGCCCATGAAGGCTGTAGTCGCTCAGCGCAAACCGCGTGCCCTCATGCACGGCGTGATCGTCGTCAATGACCGCGACCTTCCATTTCCGAGTGGTCGAGACCTCCGGAACGGTTCCGGTATCGTCGATCAGTTGGAGGACATCGTCCTGTTCGGCCATTGAGGAATTCCGTCGCTGTCAGTGCCGGTCGTGGCGGTTTTGTCTTGGTAGGTGTCTTGGCCGGTGTCTTGGTAGGTGTCTTGGCTGGTATCTTGGCTGGTATCGGGTTTCTGGTCCTCGACTGCCGTGCTGCTCTTGGCGGTTTTCGGCATCATAATGTGAAAGGTGGTGCCTTGTCCCAGCCTTGAGTCCAGCACCAGGCGGCCCCCGAGTTGCTGGGTAACCAGACTATAAACGATGTGCAGGCCAAGCCCGGTGCCGCCAGTATTGCGGCGGGTGGTGAAGAACGGGTCAAACGCCTGCCGCTGAACCTCCGGCGTCATTCCGGCGCCATTGTCGGCAAAGGTGATCTCGACGTCGTCGGAACCGCGAGGCCTTGCCGAAATCGAGATAGTGCCGGAGCGCCCGTCGGCGAATGCGTGGGTTGCGGCGTTGAGGAACAAGTTGGTCAGTATCTGGCCATACGAGCCCGGATAGCCGTCGATCACCAGGTCGTCCGGCACCTCGACCGTCACCGCGATCGTCGCCTTCTTCAGCACCGGCCGCAGGCTGGCGACGATCTGCTCGGTCGACTCGCTCAGGCTGAATTGCCGCCGCTCGGCATGCGAGCGGTCGACCGCGACCTGCTTGAACGACTGGATCAGTTCGCCGGCGCGATGCAGGTTCGCCACCAGCTGCTGCGAGGCTTCGCGCGAAGAGCGGACGAAGTCGTCGAGCTGCGAACGGCGCAACGGTTGGTCGGATTTCAGGTCAGCCTCGAAGGTCTCGGTGCGGCGTGCGAGGCTGGAGGCCACCGTCAGGCTGATGCCGATCGGATTGTTGACCTCATGGGCGACGCCGGCGACCAGGCCGCCGAGCGCGGCCAGCCTCTCGGCATCGATCAGGTTCTGCTGCGCGGCGCGCAGCTCGAGCAGTGCGCCCTCGGCCATTTCCTTCGAGGAGCGCAATGCATCTTCGGTCTCGCGCTTGGCGATGGCATTCTTGCGGAACACGTCGACCGCGCGCGCCATCGCGCCGATTTCGTCGCGGGCCGTGGTGCCCTGCACCTGCCGATCGTAATTGCCGGAGGTGATCGCCTGCATCGCCGCCATGATCTGCTGCAGCGGCAGGCGGATGCTCAGCGCGATCAGGACACCCGCGGTAAGGATGATGCCGAGGAAAATCGCCGCGACCGAGAGCACCTTGCGCGAGATTGCGGCCAGGGTCCGGTCGAACGTCTCCTGCGCCTTCTGCTCGCGGCGGCGCATCTTGGTCGACAAGCCGTCGATCGCGCCCATGGTTTCGGCCTGGCTGGCGTCGATCGAGTTGCGCAGGAGTTCGGTTCGGCTGGCGAGCTGCTGCGATAATTTCGCCAATCCTTCGCGCAGCACGGCCGTTCGTTCGCCGAGGCGCTGCAGTGCCATGCGCTGCACGTCGTTGTCGGCAAGATTCGACATCACGGGAACGGTCTTCTCAATGGTCTCGGTGTTGCGACGAGCTTCCTCGGCCGAGGCGCTCGCCAGCGAAAAATAATAGGCATTGGCGGCGACCAGCATGGCGGTGAAAGCCTCGCGCGATTTTCCAAGCGGTGGCCAGATCAGCGCGTCGCGATGCCCCGTCGCGCTCTCGATGATCGAGTAAAGCGCCGCCATGTCCCGGGCCGGGATCTGGACCTGCTCCTCATAGGTTTTCGAGATGGTCGCCTGCAGGGTGCGCAGTTCGCCGAAGCCGTTGAGGAAACGTTCGGTGACGCGCTCGAGCTCCTCGACCGATCCCGACAGCATCGGATCGGTCGAGGCGCGCTTGGTCAGCGTCCCCGATATCGCCTCGCCGGATAGCACGATGTCGGCGAAGAGTTCCGGGCTGGGCTGGTTGATGTAGCGATGGATCAGGTTTTGCAGGCGGCTGGTCTCGCTCTCGAGCTGCGCGAGTATCTTGTCGGAGTCGCGCACCTGCCGCACGTCGTCCCAGGCTGAGCCGAGCACCTTGGAGCCGTTCCAGATCATCGCCACCAGCGCGATGACGACGGCGGAATTCAACGCGGCAATCGACAGGATGCGCCAGCGTATGGGTACCGCGCGGAGGAGGCCGACGATGCGAACGCGTGCCCGCGCGGCGAGGCTCACCTGCCGTTCCGCTGTTTCGTCGCGCCAGGTCATTCCGAATACCAACTCACTCCACCCCGCGGATTGGCTCGCGACCGGAATCCGCCACGATGATTTCTCCTGCGATCTCCGCCGGCGAGCGCGATTGCGCGGCGAGAGGCGACTCTACCCCTTGGTATGAGTCGATGGATGGAAGAAAAGGTTCAACCGATCTGGCGGATGCAGGCATATCGCCATCCTGTCGGAGCCGCCGGAATTGTGCGATTGTTGATTCGGCAGGTCAGCGCCCGACCTTGCTGCTGCCCTGGGTAATCAACCGTGCGCCGCGTTGATCGCGGGTGTCGTTCCATAACCAACTCATCGCGACGCTCAACCGGTGGCGCAGGCCGATCAGGAAATAGATGTGTGCGACGCCCCAGAGCCACCAGGCAAGCGTGCCGCGCAGCTTGATGCGACCGAAATCGATCACCGCCTGCCGTTTGCCGATCTGCGCCAGGCTTCCGGCATGCTTGTAACGGAACGGCGTTGCCATGCCACCCAGTAGGCGTGCATTGATGGCCGCGGCAACATGGCGTCCCTGCTGCTTGGCCGCAGGCGCGATGCCCGGAACCGGATTTCCATCCGGGCCTGCGACGACGACGGTGTCGCCGATAGCGAAGATGTCGGGATGACCGGCTACCGTGAGGTCGGGCAGCACTTGCAGGCGCCCGGCACGATCGGCCGCGGCGCCAAGCCATTCGGCGGCGGGCGAGGCGCGCACGCCGGCGGCCCAGATCAGGGTTCGCGCCTGCAGACGCTCACCGCCATAGACGACGCCTTCAGCCGAACATTCGGTGACGGCCTTTCCCAGCACCACCTCGACGCCGATCTTTTCCAGCGCGCGCTGCGCGTAGGTCGACAATTCGTCGGCAAAACCCGCGAGCACGCGCGGACCCGCCTCGATCAGCACCACGCGCGTCTTGTGGGTGTCGATGTTGCGGAAGTCCGGCGGCAGCGTAGCCTGCGCCAGTTCGGCGATGGTGCCGGCGAGTTCGACGCCGGTCGGGCCCGCGCCGACAATCACGAAGGTCAGCAGCGCGGCGCGCCGTTCCGGATCGGTCTCGCGTTCGGCGCGTTCGAACGCGACCAGGATGCGACGCCGCAGCGTGGTGGCGTCCTCGAGTGTTTTCAGCCCCGGCGCGAACGGCTCCCATTCATCATGGCCGAAATAGGCATGGCGGGCGCCGGTGGCGAGGATCAGCGTATCATAGGGCAAGGCGTCGCCGTCCTCGGTCAGCACCTGTTTGGCCTTGGCGTCGACGCCGCTGACGGTCGCGAACAGCGTCGTCACATCGGGCCGGTCGCGCATCAGATAGCGGATCGGCCAGGCGATCTCCGAGGTCGCGAGCGAGGCGGTCGCGACCTGATACAAAAGCGGCTGGAACAGATGATGATTGCGTCGGTCGATCAGCGTGACGTTGACCGGCGCCCCCTTCAGTCGGAAGGCTGCTTCCAGACCGCCGAAACCGGCGCCGACGATGACCACGCGGTGGGACGCTGTTGTCGTCATGGTGTACGGCCTTTGGTTTGAGGTGCCTCCGCGCACGGAGCGCGGATGCAGAGGAGGGTCCGGGTCAAGCGCGTATTGTCAATCGGCCGGCGGCGAAAATCTACCGCGCCGGGGAGGAGCGCTGGGTTGATCGTGGAAGCGTTTGTTGCGCCGGAAGTTAGCAGAGCCTGAAGGTGCCCGCCATCTTTCGCTGCGGCTCGACCGCGGCAATGTCGTTCTTTCCACCGAAGTCGCCGTCTGGCATCGCTATTGCGCGCGTGACCGGTTCAGTGAGGATGACGTCCTAAGCGCAGTGGGTATCCTTGTCGCGGCCGGCGACGCGCGCCGGATTTCGCATGGAATCAAAATATTGTGTCTGCGCAGCCGGGCATTGTGGTGCAGGTGAGACCGCATCGATCGGCGCATTACAGAAACTGGAATTGGTGCCGGGCTAAGACGTAGCCCCAAATTCCACCCACCGTTAATGCCACGAACAGAGCGATGATCACGACGGGTTTTCTGCTGCGGCCTCTGTGGCCAGCGTCGAAGTACAGTAGTCCGAACAGTGTAACGATGGCCTGAAATCCCATTGCCTTGAGATAGCGCGCCATCGAAATACCGTGCTGGTAAGGCTGCCAATCCGGCCCTGGAATGAGCTGAACGTTGCTCGGCGTCAGATAGTCATCGCAATACCAGGTCAGAACAGCCGTGAAGGGCAGCGCGAGCAGAATTGTAAAGTGGGCGCGTCCTTCGAATTTCCGGTCAAGGAAACCGACGAATAGGGCCTGCAAAACCTGAGGCAACGTGAAAACCAGAAATACTCCGATTGCGGCGATCACACCCATGACCGGCGGGAAGGTGATCATCATGAAAATTGCATTGCTTTGCGGCCTGTGTGGGTTGCCGTGAATGAAGTCGACGATCGCGAGCTCCACGACGATCGAAACGCCGATGGCAACGGCGAAGAACAGTGCCGTCCACAGCAGGCTCTGTAGATAGGATATGCCGACGGTCGTTTTATTCACCGGCCATGCTCCGCTATTTTCGAAGCGAAGCTAGCGCGAATCATCGAGCAAACGCAGCGCAAAGAACCGCAAGTTTCCGCCACGGCTTGCGCAAAAATCCGGACAGCCGCGCCTTCGGGAAAGTTGCAACGAAGGTTTACCGTCAGCCGCGCGCGGACAGTCGCTGTTCGTTGTGCAGCACCGGCGCGACCGCATCGATCAGGCGCGCGGCGGCGGCATCGACGGTCAGTCCCGCGGTATCGACCATCGCGGAGGCCCGCGCATATAGCGGCTCGCGGCTTAAGAGGATGTTGCGCAATTCCGCCATCGCCGAGCGATCGTCCGCCATCGGCCGCAGGTCGCCCTGGCGACGCACCCGCGCCATGTGCTCTTCCGGCCTGGCCTTCAGCCAGATCGTGTAGAACGACGACAGGACCAGGTCGAAGGTCAGCGGCTCCGAGACGATGCCGCCGCCGGTCGCCAGCACCATCAGTTCCTTGCGCGCCAGCAATTGCCCGAGCGCGGCCTGCTCCATGCGGCGGAAACCTTCCTGGCCGTAGAGCGCGATGATCTCGGCGACCGACAGCCCGTTCTGCTGCTCGATCTCCTTGTTCAATTCGACAAAGCTCCAGCCGATCTTCTTCGCCAGCATCTTGCCGAGCGTGGACTTGCCGGCGCCGCGCAGCCCGATCAGGGCGATGCCGGCAAACGACATCTGCCGGCGCACTGATGCGCTGCCGCCGGCCAGAACCTCCCTGACCTGCGCGATCTGCTGCGGCGTCGCCTGGCGCAACAGATCACGCAGCACCGCCCAGTCAGGCGCGGGCTCGGTGGAAGGAATCAGGTCTTCCAGATGCGTCGCCATCGCGTTCGACACCCGGCGCAACAGCACGATCGAGACGTTGCCCTTGCCGCTTTCAAGCTGGGCGATGTAGCGCTCGGAGAGGCCGGAGACCTTGGCGAGCACCTTGCGCGACATGCCGCGCAGCGCCCGCGTGGTGCGGACACGCTGGCCGAGCTGTTCCAGAAAAATCGCTTCGGAATCGGGGCTGTCGGTCATCGTCAGGAAGGATAATGCCGATAAGGATTGACAGCAAGCCGATTGGGTGGCTTTCTATGAATTATAATTCTTGAGGCTGGGGAGAACGTCGTGACAGCTGTCTCGGCAGGTATCTCGGCACGCGCCGCCGCAAGCCCGGGGCCAGGGAGCGCGGCATGAGCACATCGGATTCCCGCAACGCTCCGGCCTACAACGCCGTGACCTATAATGCAGTGACCTGGCTGCTCGACCGCAACATCGACGAAGGGCGCGGCGGCAAGCTCGCCTTCACCGATACGTTGCGCGAACTGACCTATGGCGAACTGCAAAAGCAGAGTCGCCGTGTCGCCAACATGCTGCGCCGCCTCGGCGTCCGCCGCGAAGAGCGGATCGCGATGATCATGCTCGACACCGTCGATTTTCCGATCGTGTTCCTCGGCGCGATCCGCGCCGGCGTGGTGGCGGTGCCGCTCAACACGCTGCTGACGTCGGATCAATATGCCTATGTGCTCGCCGATTGCCGCGCGCGCGTGCTGTTCATCTCGGAAGCGCTGTTACCCGTGGTCAAGGACATGCTTGGCCGGATGCCGGATCTCGAACATGTCGTCGTCTCAGGCGCGAATGCGCACGGCTACAAGCGGTTATCCGATGAACTTGCCGGCGAAAGCGATTCCTTTACGACGGCGGCGACCCATGCCGACGAGCCGGCCTTCTGGCTTTATTCGTCCGGTTCGACCGGCATGCCCAAGGGCGTGCGGCATTTGCACGCCAATCTCGCGGCGACCGCCGATACCTATGCCAGGCAGGTGCTCGGCATCCGCGAGGATGACGTCGGCCTGTCGGCGGCAAAGCTGTTCTTCGCCTATGGCCTCGGCAACGCGCTGACCTTCCCGATGTCGGTCGGCGCCACCACGGTGCTCAACCCGGAGCGCCCGACGCCGGCGGCGATGTTTTCGCTGATGAACAAATACAATCCGAGCATCTTCTTCGGCGTACCGACGCTGTTCGCGGCGATGCTCAATGACGAGACGCTAAAGCGCGAGCGCGCCGGCTCGAAGCTGCGCATCTGCATTTCGGCTGGCGAGGCGTTGCCGGAATCGGTCGGCAACAACTGGAAAGCGCGCTTTGGCGTCGACATCCTCGACGGCGTCGGCTCGACCGAATTGCTGCACATCTTCATGTCGAACGCGCCGGGCGACATCAAATACGGCTCTTCCGGGCGTCCGGTGCCGGGCTACAAAGTGAGGCTGGTCAACGAGGCCGGCGCCGACGTGCCCGACGGCGAGGTCGGCGAACTCTTGGTCGATGCGCCCTCCGCCGGTGAGGGCTACTGGAATCAGCGCAGCAAGAGCCGCCGCACCTTCGAGGGCCGTTGGACCCGCACCGGCGACAAATACATCCGCGACGCCGACGGCCGCTACACCTTCTGTGGCCGCAGCGACGACATGTTCAAGGTGTCGGGCATCTGGGTGTCGCCGTTCGAGGTCGAGAGCGCGCTGATCACCCATCCCGCGGTGCTGGAAGCCGCCGTGGTGCCCGAGGCCGATTCCGAAGGACTGCTGAAGCCGAAGGCTTTTGTCGTGTTGCGCGGCGACACCGAGACCGACGGGCTGCACGAGGCGCTCAAGGAGCACGTCAAGCAGAAGATCGGCCCATGGAAATATCCGCGCTGGATCGAGGTCGTCGACGCCCTGCCGAAAACCGCGACCGGCAAGATTCAGCGCTTCAAGCTAAGAGATGGCGCAACCTGATTAGGCGTCGTTGCAGTAGAGACCATATGATCTCGCTCCCCTCCACCGTGGCGCTGAATTATTCCCTCCCCCCTTGCGGGGGAGGGTTAGGGAGGGGGGTAAGCCACGCGCTCAGTGCTTGTGGTAACCCCCCTCTCCAACTCTCCCCCGCAAGGGGGGAGAGAGCGCGCCGCGTCGTGCCGCAGCCGGAGCGGCCCGCATGATCTCTCTTTCCCCCGCCGGCTTCCTCCGTATCCACGACGCCGACCTCGAGTACCGCATGATCGGCCCGGCCCCGGATCAGGCGCCGGTCATCGTGATGCTGCATGAGGGGCTGGGCTCGGCCGCGCAGTGGGGCGAGTTTCCGGAAAAGCTGCAGGCCGCGACCGAGACGTGCGTGTTCGCCTATTCCCGCGCGGGCTATGGCGCCTCAACGCCGGTCAGGCTGCCGCGGCCGCTCGACTACATGCAGGTCGAGGCGCTCGATGTGCTGCCGAAACTGCTGGACGCGATCGGGTTTCGGCGCGGCCTCCTGCTCGGCCATTCCGACGGCGCCTCGATCGCGGCGATCTATGCCGGCGCGCATCAGGATCATCGCGTGCGGGGCATCGCATTGATGGCGCCGCATTTCATCGTCGAGGATATTTCGGTGGCCTCGATCGCCGCGATCAAGCAGGCCTATGAGACCACCGAGCTGAAGGCAAAGCTGGCGCGCTGGCATCGCGATGTCGACAACGCCTTCTATGGCTGGAACGGCGCCTGGCTCGATCCGGAATTCCGCGACTGGGATATCTCCGAATACCTCGCCTATATCCGCGTCCCCGTCGCGATCGTGCAGGGCGTCGAGGACCAGTACGGCACCATGCGTCAGGTCGAGATCGCGCAGGAGGAATGTTATTGCCCGGCCGATGTCACGGTTATCCCGGGAGCGGGGCATTCGCCGCATCGTGAAGCGCCAAAGGCGACGCTGGATGCGATCTCGGATTTCGCCAACGCGGTTTTGCGTGACGATCGAGGTTCACACGCGGCTTGATGGGTTGGCCCGGTGCTGCCCCGGGAATCGACCAGCGTCAGATCGGCGCCAGCGCCTGGCATGCAACAAAATGCACAATTTGACATTTTTTGCTGGACTTTACCGGTAATATGCATTATTATGCATAGTCAGGTAAACGAACGGTAGGGATGGCCACCATGGCCGGTGAAGATCGCATCCTCGCGGGCGGCGCCAGCTTCATCGATTTTCAGACGGACCCGTCGCGCTACCGGCATTGGAAGCTCGCCGTCGATGGCGAAGCCGCGACGCTGACCATGGACGTCGATGAGAATGCCGGCCTGTTCGAGGGCTACCAGCTCAAGCTGAATTCCTACGACCTCGGTGTCGATATCGAACTCGCCGATGCCGTGCAGCGGCTGCGGTTCGAGCATCCCGAGGTCAAGGTGGTGGTGCTGCGTTCGGGCAAGAACCGCGTGTTCTGCGCCGGCGCCAATATCCGCATGCTGGCCGGCGCGACCCATGCCCACAAGGTCAACTTCTGCAAATTCACCAACGAGACCCGCAACGGACTGGAAGATTCCAGCGAGAATTCCGGGCAGCGCTTCATCGCCGTGGTCAACGGCACCGCGGCCGGCGGCGGCTATGAACTGGCGCTCGCGACCGATCATATCATCCTGGCCGACGACGGCGCCGCCGCCGTGGCGCTGCCGGAAGTGCCGCTGCTGGCGGTGTTGCCCGGCACCGGCGGGCTGACGCGGGTGGTCGACAAGCGCAAGGTGCGCCGCGACCATGCCGATTTCTTCTGCACCATCGAGGAAGGCATCAAGGGCAAGCGCGCGGTGGCGTGGCGGCTGGTCGACGAGATCGCTCCCAACAGCAGGCTGGAAGCGAAAATCGCCGAGCGCGCCAGGGAATTCGCCGCGAGCTCCAGGCGTAACGGCAGCGGCAAGGGCGTTGAACTGACGCCGCTTCAGCGCAGCATCGGCGACAACGGCATCCGCTACGGTTTTGTCAGTGTCGACATCAACCGCGCCGACCGCATCGCGACCATTTCGATCCAGGCGCCGGAGACGGCCCCGCCCGCTGATATCGGCGGCATGATCGCGCAAGGCGCCTCGTTCTGGCCGCTGCAGGTGGCGCGCGAGCTCGACGATGCCATCCTGCATCTGCGCATCAACGAGCTGCAGATCGCAATGCTGCTGTTCAAATCGCACGGCGAGCGGGCCAATGTGATGGCCTGCGATGTCTTTCTGGACGCCAACAGGTCGCACTGGCTGGTCAACGAGATCAGGCAGTACTGGAAGCGGGTGCTCAAGCGCATCGACGTCACCTCGCGCACGCTGGTGACCCTGGTCGAGCCCGGCTCATGCTTTGTCGGCACGCTGGCCGAACTCGTGTTCGCCGCCGACCGCTCCTATATGCTGATTGGCCAGAAGCAGGGCGACAACCGTGCGCCGCCGGCGCTCGAATTGTCGGCGATGAATTTCGGGCCCTATCCGATGAGCCATGGCCTGACACGGCTGCAGTCGCGTTTCCAGGCCGATCCGTCCGATCTCGACCGCGCGCGGGAAAAAATTGGCACCGCGATCGATGCCGAGGAAGCCGAGGCGCTTGGCCTCGTCACCTTCGCGCTCGATGACATCGACTGGGATGACGAGGTGCGGGTGTTCCTCGAGGAGCGCACCAGCTTTTCGCCCGACGGGCTGACCGGCATGGAAGCGAATTTGCGCTTCGTCGGGCCTGAGACCATGGAATCGAAGATCTTCTCGCGCCTGACGGCCTGGCAGAACTGGATCTTCCAGCGCCCCAACGCGGTCGGCGAGGATGGCGCGCTGCGCCGCTACGGCACCGGCCAGAAGCCGCAGTTCGACATGACGAGAGTCTAGAAATTTAGCTGCGTCATGGCCGGGCCAAAAGCGCGAAGCGCGTCTTCGCCGTCGATGTCCCGGCCACCCACGTCTTTCTTTGTTGATGCGGAAAAGACGTGGATGCCCGGCGCGAGGCCGGGCATGACGGAAAGTTGCCCCACGGAGACCGCCGCCATGAACAACATGAATGTCGATTACTCCACCCGGATTCCCAACAATGTGAATCTCAGCGAGGATCGTCAGGTGCTGAAGGCGCTGGAGAGCTGGCATCCCGGTTACATCGACTGGTGGAGCGACATGGGGCCGGACGGTTTCCAGCAATCGCTGGTGTATCTGCGCACCGCCTACTCGGTCGATCCGCGCGGCTGGGCCAAGTTCGACTATGTGAAGATGCCCGACTATCGCTGGGGCATATTGCTGGCGCCGCGGGAAGAAAATCGCGTCATTCCGTTCGGAGAAAATTACGGCCAGCCTGCCTGGCAGGAAGTCCCCGGCGAACATCGCGCCGCGCTGCGGCGTCTGATCGTGATCCAGGGCGACACCGAGCCCGCTTCGGTGGAACAGCAGCGCCATCTCGGCAAGACCGCGCCGTCGCTCTATGACCTGCGCAATCTGTTCCAGGTCAATGTCGAGGAAGGCCGCCATCTCTGGGCGATGGTCTATCTGCTGCAGAAATATTTCGGCCGCGATGGCCGCGAGGAAGCCGACGAGTTGCTGCGCCGCCGTTCCGGCGATGCCGACTCACCGCGCATGCTCGGCGCCTTCAACGAAGCGACGCCGGACTGGCTGTCGTTCTTCATGTTCACCTATTTCACCGACCGCGACGGCAAGATGCAGCTGCATTCGCTGGCGCAATCCGGCTTCGATCCGCTGTCGCGCACCTGCCGCTTCATGCTGACCGAAGAGGCCCATCACATGTTCGTCGGCGAAACCGGCATCAGCCGCGTCGTGCAGCGCACCTGCGAGGCGATGAAGGCCGCCGGCATCAGCGATCCCAACGACATCGCGAAAGTGCGCGCGCTCGGCGTGATTGATCTTCCGACCATCCAGAAGAAGCTCAACCTGCATTACTCGCTGTCGCTCGACCTGTTTGGCTCGGAAGTCTCGACCAACGCCGCCAACGCCTTCAACGCCGGCATCAAGGGCCGCTATCGCGAGACCCAGATCGAGGACGATCACCGCCTGCAGAATTCGACCTATCCGGTGCTCAAGCTGATCGACGGCAAGGTCACCAGGGTCGACGAACCGGCGCTGACCGCGCTCAACATGCGGCTGCGCGACGACTACACGCAGGATTGCGCCAAGGGCCTGCTGCGCTGGAACAAGATCATCTCGCTCGCCGGCTATGACACCAGACTCACCTTGCCGAACGTCGCGTTCCACCGCGCGATCGGCGAGTTCAGGGATGTGCATGCGATGCCGGACGGCGTGCTGATCGACGATGCGGCCTGGAACAAGCGCCGGAACGAATGGCTGCCATCGTCCGACGACGGCGATTTCATCGGCTCGCTGATGAAGCCGGTGACCGAGGCCGGTGCATTCGCCTCCTGGATATCGCCGCCCAAGGTCGGCATCGACAACAGGCCCGGCGACTTCGAATATGTGAAGATCGAGACCTGAGGGTTTTCTTCACCTCTCCCCGCAAGCGCGGGGAGAGGGAGAAGGTGACGCGTCGTTTTCACTACCCCGCGATCTCCAGTCCGGCATTCGCATAAACCACGCCGCCGTCGACCGCGATGGTGTTGCCGACGACGTAGTCGCCGGCGCGCGAGGCCAGATAGATCGCAATGCCCGCCATATCCTCGTCGGTGCCGATGCGCCGTGATGGAACGCGCTGGGCGATCTCGTCTGAATGGTCGCGCGCGGCCCGGTTCATGTCGGAGGCGAACGCGCCCGGCGCGATCGCGGTGACGTTGATGTTGTCCTTGATCAGCTTGGTAGCGAGGCGCCGGGTCAGATGGATCACCGCGGCCTTGCTCGCGGCGTAGGAATAGGTCTCCCCGGGATTGACGAAAATGCCGTCGACGGAAGCGACATTGATGACCTTGGCGGGGCGTTCGTGCGAGGCCGCGGCGCGCAGCGGCTGCGCCAGCGCCTTGGTCAGGAAGAACACCGACTTGACGTTGAGGTCCATCACCTTGTCCCAGCCGCTTTCCGGGAATTCGTCGAATTCGGCGCCCCATGCGGCGCCGGCATTGTTGACGAGGATGTCGAGCCTCGGTTCGCGCTTGATCATCTCGGCGGCGAGCTTGTCGCAACCCTCGACGGTCGAGATGTCGATCGGTATCGCGATGCATTCGCCGTCGTATTCGGCCGAAAGCTCGCTGGCGGTGGCCTCGCATGGGCCGGCCTTGCGGGCGGTGATGTAGACCCTTGCCGCGCCCTGATGGAGGAATCCGCGCGCGATCATCTTGCCGATGCCGCGGGATCCGCCCGTCACCAATGCGATGCGGCCGTCGAGCGAGAACAGGTCCTTCAACATGCGCTCCTCCCTCGGTTTTCCAGTGGTTTTGCGGCCGCGGGATTGACGAGTCAAGGAGCCAAGCATCGGTTCTCTGGCTTGAGCCAAGCGCGCCGGTGCGGCGATGACGTGTTGCAGATGTTCACGGTGAACCTTCGTTGTGAAGGGTTGGTCACTCGAATATCATCGCCTGATCTGTCTTGGAGCCACCCATTTATTTATTGCTACGACCACTGCCACGGACGGTCCGGAACGGAGGGAAGGATATGCGCTGGATAACTCTCGCGTCGTTGCTTCTTGTGGCCAGCGCCGCCGCCGTTCGTGCCGAAGATGTCGAACACACCATTCTCTCGGCCAACGAAGCATTTGATAAAGCCTGGTCCACGCGAGACATTACCGCCATCGACAAGCTTTGGTCACATGAGCCGTATGTTTTCGTTGTCCATCCCTCAAGCAAAGCACCCGAAATGGGTTGGGAGAACGTACGAACCAGTTTCGGGGCGCAAATGTCTCGCTATAGCGAATTTGCGATCTCCATGACGGGGGCGCATGTCCACGTCAACGGCGACACGGCGGTTGTGGTGGGATTGGAGGCATTCGCCGGAAAACGGGTCAACGGAGACATAGTGGAAGGAAAGGCCATTGGTACGCGCGGCTTCGAGAGGAAGGGCGATCAATGGCTCGTGGTGTTTCATCAGGCGACGCCGGTGCGATAGACCGTATTCCAACCACCATCTCGCTCTATCCCCGGTTCCCGCGAGGAGGGAAGGGAAGTGCGGCGGACGACAGCCGGAATGATCCTTATGCGGCGTTGACGCGGCGAAAACCGTTCCACATCGCGGTCGCGGCGCCGGAGGTCAGCGCCGGCAGGAAGCGGACGTCCTGGTAATGACCGTTGAGCGACACCCGCGGCAGCGCGGTCAGGTGCTGGGCGCTCTCGGCAAACATCATGCCCGGCCGCGTTGTGACGGCCGTCTTGAAACCGACCGCGCGCGCCAGCGCGAATTCGCGGGGTCCGGCGGCGATCTTGTCGCCATAAGGATAGGAAAAATGCGAGACGGGACGCTGCAGCACGTCCTCGATCCGCGCGCGGCTGGTGGCCATCTCGTGGTGCGCGTCCTGTTCGGCCTGGTGGGCAAGGTTGCAATGGGTGATCGAATGCGCGCCGATCGAGATCAGCGGATCGGCCGCGAACGGCTTCAATTCGTCCCACGACAGGCAAAGCTCGCGGCTGATCGCGGTCTCGTCGACGCCGTAGCGGCGGCATAGCGCGCTGATCTCGCGCTGCAGGTCGGCCTCTTTGGGTAACCCGCGCAACCAGTCGTGCAGCCGGTCGAAGGCGGCCTGTTTCTCCGCGATCGTGCCGCTGTCGAGGCGGACGGTGTTGCCGTCGATCCCGGTTTCGATCCGCGACGCTTTCGCAACCACGCGCTCCAGCGCCACCCACCACATCCGGCCGCACCCGTCGGCGAAATCGCTGGCCACGAATACCGTGAAGGGTGCGGCGAATTCCCGCAGCACCGGCAGCGCGACATCCCTGTTGTCGCGATAGCCGTCGTCGAGCGTGAAGCAGGCGAAACGCCGCGCGAAATTGCCCTCGGCCATCCGTTGATGCATCTCGTCCAGGGTGACGATGTCGATGTTCTGGCCGCGAAGGTGCGACAGCACGGCGCGCAGGAATTCGGGCGTGATTTCGAGATGCCGGTTCGGCTGGAACCCGGCGTCGCGGCGCGGGCGAACCTGATGCAGCATGAAAATGGCGCCGACGCCCGCGAAAATCGGCCGCAACAAATGATGGGCGCGGGTGAAGTAAAGCGCTTCCAGACCGGCGCGGATGACATTGTGGCGAAACTGCTTCATCGGGGCTGGGCTGGCTTTGGCATACGATCGCGAAGCTAGCGGACGACTGCTGAAGAATGGGTTAGCCGGACGCGCCGCGATTGAACCGTTCCCCGCCATTTCCAGTTTGACAGCCTCGCAAGGGTTTGTTTTCTCTCGGTTCCCAGACTGCGGGACGTCGAATGCACGGACTTTTCAGGTGGAGCAGCAAATGGTGGCCGGGGACGATTCCTTTAGCCATCCTTTGGGGGATCGCAGCCTGGTCGAATACCACCGCCCTGGAATCCGATCTGGCCGCACGCAGTACCGCAGTGCTCAAGGATGCCTTGCTGGACAAGACGCAAATCACGGTCGATGGCCGCGATGTCACGCTGGCTGCCGATGCCTTCTCGGAAGATGGCCGGCGCGACGCGATGGCTGCGGTGGAAGCGGTGCCCGGCGTGCGGCTGGTCAACGATGAAACCCGTCTCGTCCCCGAGGCCAAGCCGTTCATCTGGTGGGTCGGGCGGGACGTGGTCCGGGTCACCTTGGGTGGCAGCGCGCCTCTGCCGGCCAGCAAGAGCAAGCTCGCGGAAGCCGCTCATGCAGCGCTCGGCAATGTCGAGGTGGTCGATCAGATGAACCTGTCACGCGGCGCGCCGCCGCGTTTCGACGATGCGGCGCTGCTCCTGATCGATCAGATCGGAAAGCTGAAGGACGGCAAGATCACGATTTCCGACAACACCGTCAGCCTTTCCGGCATGGCGCGCGACCTCGGCGGCCGGGAAGCGATCGACGAGAGCCTGAAAAACCTGCCCGAGGGGTTTTCGGTGGCGAGCGACGATATCAAGGCTCCCCCCTATGTCTTTCAGGCCTACAAGGACCCGGTCGCGGTAACGCTGACGCTCACCGGCTATGTGCCCGACGACAAGGTCCATTCGGCACTCGTCGCAGCCGCCGGACGCAAATTCTTCAGCGAAAAGGTGGTCGACAATCTCAAATCGAGCGTCGGGGCGCCCTCTGGATTTGCCGCGGCCGTCGGGCCGGCGTTGGGAGCGCTGTCGCGGCTGTCGACCGGCACACTGGTGGTGTCGGACCGCGAGGTGAAACTCTCCGGCGACGCCTTCTACGATGCCGCGGCGGTTCAGATCCGCGCCGGCCTGGGCAAGGGCTTCCCGCAGGGCTGGCAGTTCAAGGCGGATATTTCGGTCAAGCCGGCGCAGGCCCCGGTCGATGCCACCGTTTGCCAGCAACTGTTTTCCGATCTGCTCGCCAAGGGGAACATAGGTTTCCAGTCCGCCCAGGCCACCATCGATTCGGATTCCCTCGGGCTGCTCGACCGGCTGACCGAAACCGCGCTGCGTTGCCCGGCCGCCAATATCGAGGTCGCCGGACATACCGACGCCGACGGTGAGGACAGCTTCAACCAGACGCTATCGGAAAAACGCGCGCAGGCGGTGGTGGATTACCTTGTCAAGGCGGGGCTGCCCGCCGACCGCTTCACAGCGACCGGCCATGGCAGTACCCAGCCGGTCGCCTCCAATGATACCGACGAAGGCAAGGCACAAAACCGCCGCATCGAATTCGTGGTAAAGTGACGGCCATGACCTATCTGGCCACATATCACTGGGGCTGGTTGCTGGGCTCGCTGTTGCTGGGCTTTGTGGCCGGCTGGATCGCCGTGGTTCACCGTGGCCCAGGCGTATCGAAAGTGACGGCGGGCTGGCTCTCGGTGCTGGCGGCGGCGCTGCTCGCGGCCGCGCTGGCCCGCGTGATCCCCGGCCGGCCGGGCTATTGGCTCGATCTTGGCCTGATGATGTTCGCGCCTTATCTTGTGGGCTGTGCCATCGGCTCCTGGCTGCGCGACCGGGCGATTTCGCGGCACCCGCCCGCTGTTTGACGTGAGGAAAGCCCTGCCCCCGGGGCGTCGTTGCGACGGGACAAGGGCTCAGGCGGGCCAACGCAACAAAACGGCGCTTTTGGCGTTATCGAATCCGTCAGCATATTTAGGCTAATATATTGATGGGTCGCGTGTTATTGCGTTTGCTGCCAAACCGAATTCCACTGCGGCGGAAAACGCGCTACCAATCCGGGGCTGGGCAAAGCGCGGCGCCTCGGGCAAGGTTCGCTCCGCCGCGAGATCGCGTATGAAATCGCACCCGAGGTCTATCCTGGGATTGCAATTCGAGGTCTAGATGCTGGAAGCAACACGCAGGGCGATGTCGTTTCTGCGCCAAAAGCAAATCCTGCATAAATTGGGCGTTGCAATCAGCATGACGGTCATCGGGATCGCGTGCTACGTGCTCTTCCACATGCTGCGCGGCATCGACACCGGCGAGGTGATCGAGGCGATCAAGGAGACCGAGTCTCATCAGATCGTGCTGGCCAGCCTGTTCGTGGCCGCCGGCTATTTCACGCTGACCTTCTACGATCTGTTCGCGGTACGGGCGATCGGGCGTTCCGATATCCCCTATCGCATCAATGCGCTCGCGGCCTTCACCAGCTATTCGATCGGGCACAATGTCGGCGCCAGCGTCTTTACCGGAGGCGCGGTGCGGTATCGGATCTATTCGGCCTGGGGGTTGAATGCGATCGACGTCGCCAAGATCTGCTTCCTGGCCGGACTGACCTTCTGGCTCGGCAATGCCGCGGTGCTCGGATTGGGCATCGCCTTCCACCCTGAGGCTGCAACCGCGATCGATCAATTGCCACCCTGGCTGAACCGGCTGGCCGCGTTTGCGATCATCCTGGCCCTCCTGGCCTATGTGTTCTGGGTTTCCGTGAAGCCGCGGGGGGTCGGACGGGGACCCTGGACGGTGATCCTGCCGGGAGGCTCGCTGACATTGCTGCAGATCGTGATCGGCATCGTCGATCTCGGCTTTTGCGCGCTGGCGATGTACGTGCTGGTTCCGGACGAACCCAATCTTGGCTTCGTCGTGGTGGCGGTGATTTTCGTCTCGGCGACGCTGTTGGGGTTTGCCAGCCATTCGCCGGGCGGGCTCGGGGTGTTCGACGCCGCCATGCTGGTCGGGCTGTGGCAGATGGACCGGGAAGACCTGCTGGCGGGGATGCTGCTGTTTCGCCTGCTCTATTATATTACGCCATTCGTCATATCTGTAATCTTGCTGACGTTTCGGGAAGTTATCCTGGGGGCACGGAACAAGCGGCTGCGTCAGGTGGCGCGGGGGCTCGAGGTCGAGCCGCGCCGCGAGGCTGCGTATGTACGAGAGCGTGGGGACACCGGCGCCTGACCATGCGGACCTGAAACGGGAGCCGGCCCGATGGCACTGGAAGCTCCGACCACTTCTTCGTTCTACTCGCCGTGGCCTGACCGGCTGCGGCACTCGGCCATTGTCCTGCTCGCTGCCGCCTTTGCCCTCACCGTCGTCGTCGTGCTCGGCGAGTTGTCGCTGCTCCGTGCGTCCGCGATTTTTGTTTGCATCGCAGCGGCTGCGCTGGTGCCCTGGCGATTGCACAATGCGGTCGCCTCGCGCGAAGACGTCCGCAACGTCAATCCGGTCGAAACTGCGGCCGTCAGCGCCGTCGTCGCCGGCATGCCCGATCCCGCCGTGCTGCTGGACCGCGCCGGCCGGGTGCTCCATCTCAATGCCGCGGCCGCCCAGCTTGCGCCGGCGTTGCGCAAGAACGAGCTTGCCCAGTTCGCGCTGCGCTCGCCGGAGATCATCAGCGCGCTGCGCGAGGCAATTGCCACCTCGGAAACGCGGCGGGCGACCTATCTCGATCATGTGCCGGTCGACCGCTGGCTGGAACTGGTCGTCACGCCGGTACCGGTGCCGACCCTGTTCGGCGGCACCGACAAATGCATGCTGATGACGTTCCATGACCAGACGCCGCTGCGCCGGGTCGAGGAGATGCGCGCCGACTTCGTCGCCAATGCCAGCCATGAATTGCGCACGCCGCTGGCGGCGCTGTCGGGCTTTATCGACACGCTGCAGGGGCCGGCCAAGGATGACGCCAAGGCGCGCGAGCGCTTCCTCGGCATCATGCATGCGCAGGCGACCCGGATGGCGCGGCTGATCGACGATCTGTTGTCGCTGTCGCGGGTCGAATTGTCGGCCCATGTTCGCCCCGATACGATGGTGGATATCGTCCCCATTATCCGGCAGGTCGTCGACGGACTGGAACCGCTGGCCCGCGAACGCCAGGTCACCGTCGACACCGATCTGCCCGAGACACAGGTCGTGATCGCCGGCGATCGCGAGGAATTATTGCGGCTGTTCGAGAATCTGGTCGAGAACGCGCTGAAATACGGCGCCTCCGGCGGCAAGATCGAAGTCTCGCTGACCTTGGCCTTGTCGGGTGACGATACTCCCGAAGCGCGCGTCATCGTGCGCGACTTCGGCCCCGGCATCGCGCCGGAACATCTGCCCCGGCTGACCGAGCGGTTCTACCGGGTGGATGTCGGCGACAGCCGCGCCCAGGGTGGAACGGGGCTCGGATTGTCGCTGGTGAAACATATTGTTAACCGCCATCGCGGCCGGCTGTTGATCGAAAGCGTGCTGAAAAAGGGCGCTACCTTCACCGCCTGTTTTCCCCAGGCCAAAGTCCCGCCTGGCCTGTAAATCCAAGCAATTGCAATCGCTTGTGGTTGTCATCCAGCCGTCATCAAACCTTCGTAAAAGCAGCATTGACCGCTCCTAAACGGACCGGCGTGAGCGCTATCGGGCGCATCGGCGCTTCGCTCACCGATGGAGACCAGCATGAATTTCATGAAAGCTATCGTCGCTGCCGGCCTCGTCGCCGTATCGACCTCGGCCTTCGCCGCCGACATCACCGGCGCCGGCTCGACCTTCATTTTCCCGGTGCTGTCGAAATGGGCCGACGCCTACAAGAAGGAAAGCGGCAGCGGCGTGAACTACCAGTCGATCGGTTCGGGCGCCGGTATCAAGCAGATCCAGGCCAAGACCGTGACCTTCGGCGCCACTGACGCGCCGCTCAAGGCCGACCAGCTCGAGAAGGACGGTTTTGCCCAATGGCCGATGATCATGGGCGCCATCGTCCCGGTCGTGAATATCGACGGCGTCAAGGCCGGCGACATGGTGCTGGACGGCGATACGCTGGCCAAGATCTATCTCGGCAACATCACCAAATGGGATGACCCCGCGATCAAGAAGCTCAATCCGAAGCTGAACCTTCCCTCGGCCGCGATTTCGGTCGTGCACCGCGCAGACGGTTCGGGCACCACCTTCAACTTCACCGACTATCTGTCCAAGGTCAGCGCCGACTGGAAATCCAAGGTCGGCTCCGGCACCGCGGTGGAGTGGCCGGTTGGCGTCGGTGCCAAGGGCAATGAGGGCGTTTCCGGCAATATCGGCCAGGCCAAGAACACCATCGGCTATGTCGAATATGCCTATGCCAAGCAGAACAAGCTGGCCTATACCGGCCTGGTCAACAAGGCCGGCAAGACCGTGCAGCCGACCAACGCAGCCTTCCAGGCGGCCGCTTCCAATGCCGACTGGACCCATGCGCCCGGCTATTACCTGATCCTGACCGATCAGCCTGGCGACGCGTCATGGCCGATCGTGGCTTCGACCTTCATCCTGATGCACAAGGATGCGACCGACAAGGCAGCGTCGCAGGAGGCGCTCAAGTTCTTCAAATTCGCCTTCGCCAAGGGCGGCAAGATGGCCGAAGAACTCGATTACATTCCGATGCCGGAGTCGGTCGTCAAGCTGATCGAGCAGACCTGGTCAGCCGAAATCAAGAGCTGACGCAAGACGCTGACACCAGGCTTGGCAGCTCTCCATTCAGCCCCGGCAAGATGCCGGGGCTGGCTTCCCGGATCATCGAAGCCGGACCTGTCCGGCCTCGATGCCGGAAGCGCCGGCGCAACGTGCGTGCTCCCGCGCGGAATTTCAGGATCGGCTTTTCGGGCAATCGGGTGATACAATACAGGGGATAGGCGTGGCAGATATGGCGGTTCAAAGCGACGTAATGGCAGCCGCCGGACCCTACGACCGCGCCAGGGCGCTCAGCGCGTTCAAGCTGGGCGACGTGACTTTCTACTGGATCACCCGCGTCTGCGCGATCTCGGTACTGCTGATTCTTGGCGGCATCATCCTGTCCCTGATCGTGGGCGCCTGGCCCGCGATGAAGCAATACGGCTTCGCGTTCCTGTGGACGCAGCGCTGGGCGCCATCGGCAGATCCGCCGGTGCTGGGCGCGCTCGGCCCGCTCTATGGCACGCTGGTGACCTCGTTCATCGCGATGCTGATCGCGATTCCCGTGGGTCTCGGCATTGCGATCTTCCTGACCGAGCTTTGCCCGCAATGGCTGCGCCGTCCGATCGGA
>JAGXAF010000023.1 GCA_018971675.1 Bradyrhizobium sp. | reverse complement strand
TTGGTCGATTTCGTGAGGCAATCGACGTAGAACGATCTGAATGTCGTTAGAAGCGCGTTCATTTCGTCCGGATCCGGAGGATGTCCTCGGGCCGATAATGCTTTCGTTATAAGGGCCGGAATGCCATTGCCGATGAAATCGACGACCTCAGGCACCGAGAACGGCGCAAGCTGCAGGGTCGCCAGAAGCTGATTTAGAGATTCCGCGATATCGTGAGAGCTGTCGACGAGTGTCCCGTCGAGATCGAACACGACCGTCGAGGGCCAATGTGCCACGATCATCGAGGGCCCCTATTTCAATTTCCGAGCGGCGTTCGCCGCCGATCTGATCGCTTCGATATTCGAACAACAGGCTTCCCGGATTCCACCCTTGATGGCTGCGACCTCCGCGCCGAGCCGGGCGAAATCCGCCAAAAGGATCGAGGGAGCAACAACGACGTGTTCAGGCATCCTAGCCATTTCCGGCTGGCTTTTTGACGCCATCACCGGACGGAGCGAAGATCCGGCTCGCCAACACATCAGACTCGTCCAGTGACATCACATCGTCAACACCGAGGACGCGATCCAGATCGTGGAAGAGACGGTTGGCTTGACGGAGCCGCATCCGATCCAGTGCATTGCGGACCGAGCGGGCATTGGCGAACAAGGGCTGTCGCTTGCGCAGGTCAAGATAACGGACGAAGGCCTCGCGTGCCCGATCGGTGAACTTATAGGACATATCGTGCAGCATTATTTCCGCAATCGATAGCAGTTCGTCATCGGTATAGTCGGGGAAATCGATATGGTGCGCCACGCGCGAACGGAAGCCCGGATTGCTTTGGAAGAATTTTTCCATGCGATCGCCATAGCCTGCCAGAATCACAACGAGATCCTCGCGCTGCGTTTCCATCACTTGCAGCAGCATCTCGATCGCTTCCTGGCCGTAGTCGCGCTCGTTCTCGGGACGGTAGAGGTAATAGGCTTCGTCGATGAACAGCACGCCGCCCATCGCCTTCTTGAGGATCTCCTTGGTTTTCGGCGCGGTGTGGCCGATATACTGTCCGACCAGATCGTCACGGGTGACATTGACGACGTGGCCTCGCCTCACGAAACCGAGGCGATGCAGAATATTGGCCATCCGAAGCGCTACCGTGGTCTTTCCGGTGCCGGGATTGCCGGTAAAGGACATGTGAAGCGTCAGAGACTCCGTATTCAGGTTCATCTGCTTTCGGATCCGCTCGATGAGCAGCAGGGCAGCAATTTCACGGATTCTGGTCTTCACCGGAAGCAGGCCAACGAGTTCGCGATCGAGCTCGTCGAGCACCTCGGCGATACCGACCTCCGCCATTTCCTTGCGGAGATCGACGCTGGTCACCGGCGTCGGGGTCTGAACGCTTTCTGGTTCGGTTGGCGGCATCGGCGCATCCTTATGGAAAAAAAAGCTCCGTCGTCAATTGACGACGACGGAGCCAGTTAGTCCGGGTGTGCGATCCCCAGGAACAGCGATCGCGCAAGTGCCGGACAGGGAGGAGCCTATGTTCCTTAATGGCGTTCGCCGGCGGGCTTGTCAGTGACATACGCTCGCGTGGTGTATTGGATCTGCCGGCCGCGGGTCTCGGTGCGCTGCAACATGAAACCGGGCTCGTTCTTCGGACGGTTCACGATATAAGACATTGCCGGGCTCTCGACGCCGCGCACGGAATTGAACGCCGTGACGCGGATATAGTGGTGGGGAAAGGTTTTCCGGCAATTGTTGATCTCCATCATGATGCCAGCGGCATCCTTCAAGTCGAACATCGGCATGCCGAACATTTCCCAATAGGTGTTCCGCGGATGCGGATCGTCGGTGTATTCGACGCTGACCGCAAAATTGTTCTTGAGCGCATACTCGATCTGCGCGGTGATTTGCGCGTCGGTGAGATCAGGCAGGAACGAAAACTGTCCCTGCGTGATGCGGTTGCCGTGATTGGTCATCATAGGCGTAAATCTCCTTAAGGTATCCCTCAGATGGCGGGCGTTGCGACGGGCACGAAGTCGGCCGTGTCGGTGGAATCGTAGTTGAAGGTGATGTCTTTCCAAGTTGCGAGCGCCGCCTTCAGCGGGCTGCACCACTTGGCCGCATCCTCGAGAATTTGCGGGCCTTCGCGCATATAATCGCGGCCTTCATTGCGGGCCAGGATCATGGTTTCCAACGCCACCCGGTTGGCGATCGCGCCGGCCTGGATGCCCATCGGATGGCCGATGGTGCCGCCGCCGAACTGGAGCACCACGTCCTCGCCCAGATAGTGGATGAGCTGGTGCATCTGCCCAGCATGGATGCCACCGGAGGCTACCGGCATGACCTTGTTCAGCGAGGCCCAGTCCTGCTCGAAAAACAGGCCTTGCTCCAGCTTCTGCGGGGTATGAGTGTCCAGCAGCGTGTCGTAAAAGCCGCGGATCATCAGCGGATCGCCTTCCAGCTTGCCGACCACCGTGCCGGCATGGATGTGGTCCACGCCCGCCATGCGCATCCACTTGCAGATGACGCGGAAGTTCATGCCGTGGTTCTTCTGGCGCGAATAGGTCGAGTTGCCAGCGCGGTGCAGATGCAGGATCATGTCGTTCTTGCGCGCCCACTTCGCCATCGTCTGGATCGCGGTGTAACCGATCACCAGATCGATCATGATGATGACCGAGCCGAGCTCCTTGGCGAACTCGGCGCGCTCATACATCTCCTCCATGGTACCGGCGGTGACGTTAAGGTAGTGCCCCTTCACCTCGCCGGTTTCGGCCTGGGCCTTGTTGACGCCCTCCATGCAGTAGAGGAAGCGGTCGCGCCAATGCATGAAGGGCTGCGAGTTGATGTTCTCGTCGTCCTTGACGAAGTCGAGTCCGCCCTTGAGCGCCTCATAGACCACGCGGCCATAATTGCGGCCGGAAAGGCCGAGCTTGGGCTTGGTGGTCGCCCCCAGCAGCGGACGGCCGAATTTGTCGAGCCGCTCGCGCTCGACGATGACGCCCGTCGCCGGCCCTTGGAAGGTTTTCAGATACGCCACGGGAATGCGCATGTCTTCAAGGCGCAGCGCCTTGACGGCCTTGAAGCCGAAGACGTTACCAATGATCGAAGCGGTAAGGTTAGCGATCGAGCCAGGCTCGAACAGGTCCATGTCATAGGCGATATAGGCGAAATACTGCGCCTCGGTCTTGGTGCCGGGGCCGGTATTGGGCACCAGCTCGCTGCGATAGGCCTTGGCGCGATACAGCTCACAGGCGGTGAGGCGGTCGGTCCACACCACGGTCCAGGTTGCGGTCGAGGACTCGCCTGCGACGGCGGCCGCGGCCTCTTCATGATCGACGCCCGGCTGCGGCGTGATGCGGAACAGCGCGATAACGTCGGTGTCCTTGGGCACATAGTCGGCGTCCCAATAGCCCATTTGCTTATAGGGGATGACACCGGACTTGTAGCGTTCCTTGCCGCTGAGTTTGTTCATGATAGTCTCCTTCTCTTGTGATAGTTTTCAGATCGCACTTCACTCCGCGGCGACGGCCGTTTTACCGATACGCGGATCTAGCTTACCCGCGCGATAGAGCTTGGCCATTTCAGACAATGGGATCACTCTGATCTTTGCGGCATTGCCGGCGGTGCCGAACTGCTCAAACCGCTCGCGGCACAGGTCCCGCATCGCATCCATTGCGGGCTTAAGGAACTTACGTGGATCAAATTCACTCTTGGTATTGATGGCCACCTTGCGGAAGGCGGCGGTCATCGCGAGCCGGCAATCGGTATCGATATTGACCTTGCGCACACCATGTTTGATACCGCGCGCGATTTCCTCGACCGGCACGCCAAAGGTCTGTGGCATCTGGCCGCCGAATTCGTTGAACATGTCCTGCAGGACCTGTGGCACCGATGACGAACCGTGCATCACCAGATGCGTGTTCGGCAGGCGACGGTGAATCTCCTCGACCACATTCATCGCGAGAATATCGCCATCCGGCTTGCGCGAGAATTTATACGCACCATGCGAGGTGCCCATCGCGATCGCCAGCGCATCCACCTTGGTGGCGCGGACAAAATCGACCGCCTGGTCGGGATCGGTGAGCAACTGGTCGTGGCTGACCTTGCCCTCGACGCCGTGGCCATCCTCCTGTTCCCCTCCGCCATGCTCGAGCGAGCCGAGCACCCCGAGTTCGCCTTCCACCGACGCGCCGATCCAGTGCGCCATCTCGGCGACACGGCGGGTGATATCGACGTTGTAGTCGTAATCGGCCGCGGTCTTGGCATCGGCTTTCAATGAGCCGTCCATCATCACCGAGGTAAAGCCGTATTTGATTGCGGTGGCGCAAGTGGCTTCGTCGTTGCCATGATCCTGGTGCATGCACAGCGGAATCTGCGGATGCATTTCCTCCAGCGCGTCGATCATTTTCGCCAGCATGATGTCGTTGGCGTAACTCCGTGCCCCGCGCGAGGCCTGGATGATGACCGGCGCGTCGACCGACGCGGCCGCATCCATGATGGCCAGTCCCTGCTCCATGTTGTTGATGTTGAATGCCGGTACGCCATAGCCGCGTTCGGCAGCGTGATCGAGCAACTGTCTGAGCGTGATGCGCGCCATTAGATCCTTCCTCCCTTATTGATAAGCAAAACCTTCACTCCCGGCTCGCGTCGCGCTGGCCGCTTGAGGAAAGCGCCCCCGCCGCTAAGCCTTGCAGTCCGTTGCGGGCACGAAACGTCCGACACACGCATTCGCACCGAATCCCGCATCACCCATCCGTTCAAGGTCGTCTTGCTGGGTTGCGTCGCCAGACCCGTCACTTCAAACTCCGCTTGCGGGAAATGAGTTGCATGATCAGCGGCGTCAGAATGAGTTGCATCGCAAGGTCCAGCTTCGAGCCGTGAATTACGATTGAATTGGCACGCGACATGAAGCTCGAATGCAGCATCGAGAGCAAATAGGGGAAATCGATTCCGCGCGGATTCTTGAAACGGATCACGACCATCGATTCGTCCGCCGTCGGGATCCACCGGGCGATAAAGGGATTCGATGTGTCGACCGTCGGCACGCGCTGGAAATTGATGTCGGTCTCGGCGAACTGCGGACAGATGTAGTTCACGTAGTCCGGCATACGGCGCAGTATCGTATCGGTAACCGCTTCGGTGGAATAGCCTCGCGCGGCACGATCCCGATGAAGCTTCTGGATCCACTCGAGATTGATGACCGGCACAACCCCGATCTTGAGATCGGCATATTGCGCCACGTTCACCTTGTCCGTGACGACCGCCCCATGGAGGCCTTCGTAGAAAAGGAGGTCCGAGCCCGCCGGCAATGATTGCCAGTCCGTGAACGTGCCGGGAGGAACGCCATGAAAAGCCGCCTCATCCTGGTCATGAACATAATAACGGGTCACCCCGGCGCCGCTCTCGGCGTAGTCCCGGAAGGTTTTCTCCAGTTCCTCGAACAGATTTGTCTGCGGACTGAAGTGACTGAAGTGACTGTTTCCAGTTTCCGCTTCCTCGGCCATTCGTTGCCGCATCTCGGCGCGATTGTACCGATGGAAGGCGTCACCTTCTATATAGGCAGCCTGCACGTTCTCGCGCCGGAAGATTTGCTCGAAGGTTCGCTTGACCGACGTCGTACCGGCGCCGGATGAACCCGTGATCGATATGATGGGATGCTTGCGTGACACGGTCGCCCTCGATCAAACTCGAAACAGGCCACGCTTCGCGAACAAGGGCGCGGACATTCCGTCCCTCGTTCCAAGGTCCGCATGAAGCTGTTCGATGTAACGGACTTCGTCGAGTGAACCCATTATCAGTGGAATCCTTTGATGGAGGCTGCGGGGTGCGACATCGAGAACGCGCTCACGACCCGTCGTGGCACCGCCGCCAGCCTGTTCGATGATGAACGCCATGGGATGCGCCTCATAAACCAGGCGCAGCCGGCCTTCGCCGTATCCATCGCGCGCGTCGCCCGGATAGAGAAATATTCCTCCTCGCATCAAGATGCGGTAGGCTTCGGCCACCAGCGAGCCGATCCAGCGCATGTTGAAGTTTTTCTCGTGCGGACCTTCCGAACCGGCCAGGCACTGATCGATGTAAGTGCGCACCGGCACTTCCCAGTGCCGATAGTTCGATGAGTTGATTGCGTATTCCGCCGTGGACGCCGGAATGGTCACCCGACTGCGCGTGCGCTTGTAGAGATTGTCGGAATTGTCGAGGGTGTAGATATCCACGCCATCCCCGGTCGTCAGCACGAGCGACGTCTGAGGACCGTACACGACGAATCCGGCGGCGAGCTGGTTGGTTCCGGCCAGACTGAAGGCCGCGCTGATTTCAGCGGGCGTCCGGACGATCGAGAAGATCGTCCCCACGCTCATATTGGCCTCGATGTTCGACGATCCGTCGAGCGGATCAATGGCGATGCAGATGGACGCTCCGGGATCACGAATCTCCAGGCCTGCTTCTTCCTCGGAAGCAAAGGCCGCGAGCGGCAAGCGCTGGAGGTGCTCGCGGATCACGCGATCCGCATAGACGTCGAGATCCTTCTGGACGTCCCCGTCGGCGTTCCGCTCCTGCCCTTTGCTGGCAGCTTCGCCGGTTATTCCGTCCAAAGCTCCTTTGGAAATCTTTTGCGATAGGCTTACGGAAGCGGCAGCGATAGCGTCGATGGCAGCCGCCACACGAAGCTCCAGCGGTCCGCCTTGCGAATATTTCTCAAGAAAATCGTTCAACTGGAGTTGCTGGCCCATTTTGGTTTCCTGCCCTGTCAGCTTTTTCCCTTGCGATCATGTTGACTCGAAAAGCCAGATTAGTAAAATCTAAAGAAATTGGACATGATATAGATTGTTCTAATATGCCTGCCGGACTTCGCGACCTGACCATTCGTCAACTTCGGTCTCTTGCGGCCCTCGCGGCTGGCGGCAGCATCACCGCGGCAGCCGGCCGTGTTAACCTGACGCAGCCTGCGGTGACGCAACAGTTGCGCAACCTGCAAGATCTGGCAGGCTTGCCTTTGGTGCAGCGCACAACCGAGGGCATGCGGCTGACCGAGGCGGGTCGGGAACTATTGGCGCTGAGCCAGAGGATAGAGGCCTCGATCGCGACCTGCGAACTGTCGTTGGAGGCACTGGCTGGAAGGACGGGCGGCAAAGTTTCGATCGGAGCCGTTAGCACGGCCAAATACTTCGTGCCCTACGCCATTGCCGCCTTTTCGAAATTGTATCCCAAGATCGATATCAAACTTGCCGTCGGCAATCGGGAAACCATAAGGCGCGCGGTCCACGATTACGAAATGGACATCGCGATCATGGGCCGGCCGCCTTCCGACGTCAACGTGGAAGTCCAATTGATCGGCGATCACCCGCACATTCTCGTCGCCTCCGGACAGCATCCGGTGGCCAGCCGGGACGTTCTTTCCCTGTCGGACCTCTCCGGCGAGGTGTTCATCACCCGGGAAGCCGGCTCGGGAACTCGCTTGCTGATGGAGGGGCTGTTCGAAGCCAACAATCTGCATCCGAGAATTAGAATGGAAATGGGCAGCAACGAGACAGTCAAGCAGTCCGTGATCGCAGGTCTTGGTATCGCATTCATCTCTGCTCACACCGTCGCGAGTGAGCTGGACGATGGCCGGCTGGTGATACTTGATATCGATGGATTACCTGTGGTCAGACAATGGTTCGTGGTCAGACGCAAGGACAAGATCATGTTGCCGCCTGCCCAGGCGGTGCTCGACTTCATGAGCACACAGGGCGCAAGGTACCTGCCAAAGCTGCCACAGTTGTCTCGATAATGGCAGCTTGCGCTCAGCGCCGGCTTTCCGGTTCTGTTCGAGAAGATTGCACCGCGGCAACCTCACGGAGACACACCGGGCTCCGAGCGTACGGCCAGGCGCGAGTATCGAGTTTAATGACAAAATCATGTGCTCGTGCGGCCACACCTTTCCTGGTTTCGCTTCTGGGATCGGTATGCGCCCTTCAATAGCGACGTCGGACCGCGTATGCTGCGAGGTGCTGGGGCAGTCATTATTTCATCTTGGATCAACCCGGATGGCCGCTGAGCATAAGAGCGGTCGTTGTTGCTGAGATGAAATAGATCGGCGGAGACCAATAGGCCGCAGGCTAGAAGCCTGCGGCCTATTTTATTTACTGGATGCTCTCCGCAAGGCTCTTCTCGATGGTGCTCGGGCATGAACCGGGCAGCGAAGCAACATCAGGGCTGAATGGCGGGATTCGCATCGCCGGCTCTTCACGACTGGTCGTGAGTTTCCGCCGTTTACGGCCGCCCCAGTGCCCAGATCAGCGCGAGACGCTGACCTTCATGGATCTGCGCGGGCGACATCTTCGAAGCCACGGCGTTGCGCAGCCGCAGAAAATAGTCGCGCTCGCGCCTCGAGGCACGGGCGGCCGCCAGATTCAGCCATTTGTAGGCCAGCACGACATCCTGCGGCACGCCATGGCCTTTGTCATACATCAGGCCCAACATGCCCTGCCCGAATGCATTGCCCCGGATCGCCGCATCCGTATAAAGATCAACTGCGGCATCATAGGCCTGCGGCGCGCCGTAGCCGTTTTCGTACATGAAGCCGAGAAGCGCTTGCGCATTGGCGTTGCCCCGCAGGGCAAGCGGCGTCAGCATCCGGACGACACCGACATAGTCGCCTCGTGAATAGGCGGCGTTGGCGCGCGCCAGCGTATCGGCCGAAGCAGCCCGCAGCGGCAGGAAACAGCAGGCGAACAGAACGAGGGCCGCCGCCCGGGCACTCCGCCGCGAAGGCTTGTGTCGGCGCGCCACAACTTCAGTGGACAGTGTGAACCCGCAGGTCATCGACGCTTGCTCCCACGCTGCCACGCAGTTTCGACCGCAGTTCCTCGGCGACGTGATGCGCATCGCTGCCGTCACGGATGATCTGCGGACGAATAAAGATGATCAATTCGGTGCGGGTGCCAGTCTTGTTCTGGTGCGCGAAGGCGTCACCTAGCCCCTGGATCTCGTCAAGCAGCGGGATGCCATTACGCCCGCCGTCCTGCTGTTCGCTGATCAGCCCGGCCAGCAGCACCGTCTGACCGCTGGCAACCGAAATCGAGCTTTTCACCCGGCGCTCTGACACGGTCGGCGTCAACGTCGCGGCGGTGCCTGGCTGGACGCTGCTGATCTCCTGCTCGATCTCGAGGCGGACATTGCCGTTGACATTGATGCGCGGCGAGACACGCAGGATGATGCCGGTATTGCGATAGTCGATGCTGTTGACCACATTGTTGTTGCCGTTCAGCACCGTGGCGGTGCCGGTCGAGACCGGCACCGCGTCGCCGACCTGCAAGGTCGCCGCCTGGTTGTTGATCACGACCAGCGAAGGGTTGGACAGCACCTTGACGCTGGTCACCGCATGCAGGGCATCGAGAATGACGGCCGGCTGCGCCTCCGAGCCGACCAGGAAATTGAATCCGGGAAAGGCCCGGCTGATGAAGGCGTTGGCCACCGAGCCCGCAGCAGCGGCCGCATCGGTCGCGCCGCTCGCCCCCGGCGCAGCACGTGACTGCGTGTTGAGGATCGAACCCTGGTTCGGCTTCAGGCCAAGGTTCTTGCTGGTCAGATAGGACTGGACACCGTAGCTCAGTTCGTTGGTGAGCGTCACCTCCGCGATCGTCGCGTCGATCGCCACCTGCAACTGCGGCCGATCCACCTGTTGCAGCGTCGCCTCGATGATCTTGTAGTTTTCCTGGTCCGCGTAGATCAATAGCGTGTTATTGACAAGGTCGGGAGTGATGCGCACCCCCTGCATCAGCGGCTGCCCATTGCCGCCGCCGCGGCTGTCGAGCGCGCCACTGCCGAGGACGCCACTGCCTGCGGACGTGTTCGCGCCGGCCCCCGTGCCGCTGCCCGTCGCCTGCTGCCCAAACCCTGAAGACCCGCCAGCGGCCCCTCCCGTTCCGGATGGCGGATGCGAAAAACCGCTGGCCGACGATGGCGAATTCGTGCTCCCCGACAGCCTGTCGACACCGGAAGCCAGGGACGAGCCCGACCCCGGCGCGAGTTGATTGTCGGCGCTGTCGAGCGAGGATGACGATCCGCCGATGAACATCTCGGTGAGAATGCGCGCGATCTGTTTCGCATCGCCGTATTTCACGGTGTAGACATGCACGCTGGTGCGCGCGGTATCGGCGTGGTCGAGCCTCCGGATCCAGGTCGCGGCGGTATGCAGCAACTCCACCTTGCGGGTGACGACAAGGATGGCGTTGAGCCGGCTCATCGGTTGGAACTTGATCACGTTTTGGCTGAGGCCGCTGTCGCCGGAATCCATGATCTTTTCCAGTTCCGCGATGATCGGCTCCGGCGCGCTGTTGCTGACGGGATAAATGCCGACCGACTGGCCGCGCATCCAGTCGACGTCGAAGCTCATGGCGGTATCGACCGCGGTGCGTCGCTCGGCGCCGGTGCCCTGGATCAGCAACAGGTTGCGGGTCGCGTCGGCGCGCACGGTGCCGGGCTTGGTTGCAAAGGAGTCCATCAACTTCAGCAGGGTCTGCGCCGAAACATATTGCAGCGGCAGGACGGAAACGCCGTAGCCCGGCTCCGGGCTTGCCGCGGAATCCACCGGACCCGCTCCGACCGCATCGCCGCGCGGGGTCAGGCGGTAGCCGGTGCTGTCGTGCAATAGTACCACGCCGGAAAGCCGCAGCGCATTTTCCAACACGAACACGATGTCGGACTTCGGCACTGGCCGCACCGACACCAGGCTAATCGTGCCCTGCACCCGCGGATCAATGGTGTAGCCGGTATTGAGGATGTCACCGATCATGACTTTCGCGACGGTGACGATCGGCGTGTTCTCGAAATTGAGATCGTAGCCGCCGCCGCTGCTGCCGCCGCTCGATGCCGGCTGCGGCCGTGCTTCCGCGACGTCCGGGATTTCAGTGCCCTCGAATACTGCAGCGTGGCCTCGCTCGCCGGCATTTTTCTGTGCCGCATACACGCCTTGTGCCTGACGTGGCATGATGTCGAGCGAACGGACCTTGTCGAGCACGTCGATATCGCCGGGTGCCGTGGCTCCAGTCGTTGCGACGTTGCAGGAAGTCAGAAGATTGACCGTGCAGAATGCCAACGCGATCGCGCAAACGCCGCGCATGGTTTTCCAGCATCGGACCTGATCGCTGATACGCCCCATACCTACGCCAACCCAACCATAGCGAGAACGCCCTCGATCAGGCGCCGGACCGATCCAGGGTAAACCTGCAACCGCAAACGTGAGGGATTTATCCAGCCCTGGTTTCAGACGGCATTGCTGAAAATCTTTCCTGGCTTTCTCTGCCGATCGTCGAGTTGTCGTTGAGTCGCTTGCTAGCCATTGCTTGCTCATCGAGACTTGATGCAATATATTCCTACGCATATAACGTACTCGCGCGAAGTGCCCTGAGTCAATTGGGGGTTGTGGGCGTGATGTGGCTAAACATGGTCAATCTCAGGGCATATTGCCTTGGCAACTGGAAGGACGCATGACCGGCTTTCAGCCACTGCAATTCGTTGAACATCTGCGCCGTAGCCGACACTTGAAAGCGGCGGATGCGCGAGAGATTGCGCCTGACGCCTCGACGCAAGGCGGCACCCAGTATTCCGCTCCGGAAGCCCCGCACGCGAAGCTCTGGGAGTCCACCAACCTGTCGGCTGCCGAATTCGCCGACGAAGCGGCGGACTTCTTCGGCCACCCCCGCGCCAGCCTGCAGGCGATGCTCTCGGCAACGCCGCTGGTTTCGGCTTTCTCGCCGCGTTTTCTGCGCGAGACGCTGGTGTTCCCCTACGAGATCGCGGATCGCGGCATCCACCTCGCCATCGCCGACCCGACCGACCTCGCGGCACGACGGGCGGCGGAAATCGTGCTCGGGCGAGATATCGCGGTCACCGTGGCCTCGCATGAGGATCTCGCCGTTGCGTTGGACCAACGGCTCGCCGAGCATGCCCCCGCAGCGCGCGAGGAAGCCAGCGGCGCGCCCGCGCTGCGCGAGGACGATGTCGAAAGCCTGCGAGACCTTGCGAGCGGCGCACCGGTGGTGCGCGCCGTCAACGACCTGCTGGAAAAGGCCGTGGAACTGCGGGCCAGCGATATCCACATCGAACCGTTTCAGAGCGGACTTGTAGTTCGCTTGCGGATCGACGGAATGCTGCGGCCGATCACCCCGCCGGCCGGCGTGCCGCCGCAGGCCGTGATCTCGCGCATCAAGATTATCGCGGGTCTCAACATCGCCGAGCGCCGCCTGCCGCAAGACGGCGCGGCACGGCTCCACGCCGGCCGCACCGACATCGATCTCCGCGTCGCCATCATGCCGACCCAGCACGGCGAATCCGCCGTCATCCGCATCCTGCCCAAGGATCGCGGCCTGCTCGTAGTCGAGAAGCTCGGTTTCGGGCAGGTCGACGAAACCAAGCTGCGGCGGCTGCTAAAGCTGCCGCACGGCATGATCGTCATCACCGGGCCGACCGGCAGCGGCAAGACCACGACGCTCGCCACCGTCCTGTCGATCCTGAATGAGCCGGCGCGGAAAATCCTCACCGTCGAAGACCCGGTCGAGTATGAAATCCCCGGCATCAACCAGTCGCAGGTCAGGCCCGCGATCGGGTTGACCTTTGCGAGCGCGCTGCGTTCCTTTGTTCGGCAGGATCCCGACGTCATCATGGTTGGCGAGGTGCGCGATGCCGAGACCGCGCATGTCGCGGTGCACGCCGCGCTGACTGGCCATCTCGTGCTCACCAGCCTGCACACCGAGACCGCGGCCGCGGCGCTGCCGCGCCTGCTCGATCTCGGCATCGAGGGATACCTGCTGCGCTCGACCTTGCGTGGGGTAATCGCCCAGCGCCTGGTGCGGCAGCTCTGCGAACGCTGCAAGTCGCAAAAGATCCTCACGGATGCCGACCTCACCGACGATCCGCGGCTTGTCGAACTCGGTTTCCGGCAAGGTGAGACGGTGCACGCACCTGGTGGATGCGAACGCTGCGGCGGCACGGGCTATCGGGGCCGGCTCGGCGTGTTCGAGGTGCTCGAACTTGACAACAATTTGCGCGAGTTGATCGGGGAAAAGACCGACGGGCTGAAGGTCGATCAGGCCGCCATCCGCGGTGGCATGACAACGATGCTCGATGATGGCCTCGCCAAATGCCGGGCCGGATTGACCAGCCCGGCGGAAATACTCCGCGTCACGACTTCCCGATGAGGACGAAGCGATGCCGAATTTCCGCTATCGTGCACTGACGCAGAACGGCGAGATCGTGCACGGCACATTGTCGGCGCCAACGGCGGCGGAGGTGGCGGTCAGGATCGAATATCTGCACCTGCTGCCGATCGAGACGACGGAGGAAAAGCGCTCCGTCTCGGCCTCCGGCGGCTTGTTCCTGTTCAACCGGCCGAGCCCGGCAGAGGTGACAACCTTCACCCGCGACCTCGCGCTGCTGCTGAAAGCAAGCGCGCGGCTCGACGACGCACTCGAACTCTTGTCAAACGACTCCGACGTCGGGCGGCTGCGTCCTGTGGTCGGCAAGTTGCGCGCCGCGTTGCTGGGTGGCGAGAGTTTTGCCGAGGCCGTCGCCGCGCATCCAATACTGTTTTCGCCGATGTATGTGGCTCTGGTGCGGGTTGGCGAAGCATCCGGCACGCTGGATCAGGTGCTGGAGCTGTTGGGCGCCGAACGCGCCCGTGCCGAGCAGGTGCGCCGCAAGCTGACGGACGCGATGCAATATCCCCTGTTCGTGCTGATCGCCTCGGCCGGCGTCATGTTGTTCTTCATTCTGTTCGTGCTGCCGCAGTTCTCCGCGGTGCTGCAGGATTTCGGAGGAAAATCGGATTCTGCGCTCGGCGTATTCCTGCGACTTTCGGATTTCATGCGTGCGAACGCAACTGCGCTCCTGCTCACCGCGGCCTTCCTGATCGCCGCGATCTGGTTTGCCTGGCGCCGGCCCGCCGCAAGAGCAGCCGCAATCGGCGCGGTAGCGCGGCTTCCGGGAATCGCCGGCATCTTCCAGTTCTATCGGACCAGTCTGTTCTGCCGCAATCTCGGCGTCCTGCTCGGCAGCGGCGTCAGCCTGACCGCGGCCTTGCGCATCTTGATCGACATCATGGCAGTTGCTGGCAATGCGGACGTCTGGACCGCTGCAGCCGAACGCGTGCGTCACGGCGGCAAGCTGTCCGAAGCGCTCTCGACGTCAAGCAGCTTGCCGCCGATGGCGGCACGGATGCTCCGGCTCGGCGAGGAAACCGGGCAACTGCCCGTGCTGGCGGGCCGGGTCGCCGAATTCTACGAGGCGAAGCTGCAACGCAGCCTCGACCGTATCGTCGGCATCATCGGGCCGCTCGCGATCATCACCATCAGCACCGTCGTCGGTGGACTGATCGTCTCCGTCATGACCGCGCTGTTGTCGGTCACGCAACTCGTTGGATAGATGAAGGGATCAGAACGATGGCAAGAGCAGGCTTCTCCGGATGTTTCAACCGTCCCCGTGTCGCGACGCAAGACGCCTCATACGCGGAGCAGGGTTTCACTCTGATCGAGATGCTGGTTGTCATCACCATCATCGGCCTGATCATGGGCCTGATCGGCCCGCGCGTGCTCAACTATCTGAGCGAGTCGAAGGTCAAGGCCGCGAAAATCCAGATGCAGAGCTTTTCCAGCGCGCTTGACCTGTTCAATCTCGACGCCGGCCGCTATCCGTCCGCTGACGAGGGCCTCGCCGCGCTGGTTCGCCGAACGCCCGGGACCAGCGCCTGGAACGGGCCTTATCTGAAAGGCGGCAACGTTCCCAACGATCCATGGAACCATCCTTATATCTATCGCACGCCAGGCGAGCATGCTCCCTATGACATTATCTCCTACGGTTCAGATGGCCAGGAAGGCGGCAGCGGAACCGCAGCCGACATCTCGCTCGACGCCTTGACGACCGCCAGGAACGAGTGACGCGCTTGAACGAAGCGCGGCAATACGGCTTCACGTTGCTTGAGATGGTGTGCGTCATCGCCGTGATCGCGCTGATCGCTGCGGTGCTGCTGCCGTCCCTGCCGCAGCATACCTCGCGCGCGCGGCTGCAGGCCTATGCACTGGAAGCTGCCACCCTGCTGAAGGCGGACCGCAATGCCGCCATCGACCGCCGTACCGACATCGCGACGCTGGTCGATCCGTCCTCGCGCGCGATCCGCTCCGGTGCAACCGCGCGGCTCCTGCGCATTCCCGACGACGTACGCTTCGATGCGCTGTTACCGCAGACATGCCGCCATCGCGCCGCGCTGTCGACCATCAGCTTCTTCGCCGACGGCATGTCGTGCGGCGGCACGATTGCGCTCGCCCGGCTGGATACGACCTACGAAATCCGCGTCAACTGGCTGATCGGAAGGATCGAAATTGTCGACCGTTCGACTCGCGGCAATTGACCGGCCCGATGCCGGTTTCACCATCCTGGAGGTGCTGATCGCGCTCGCGATCGTCGCCGCGTCGATCGTCGCGATTGGAAGGGTGATGGCCATGAATACACGCGGCGTACGCAAGTTGGAAGAACATCTCGCCTTGATGCAGACCGCGCGGATCGTGCTGGCGACCGCGATACCGCCGCGCAAGGATCTCCCGGCGGGACCGTTTTCCGGCGAACTCCGCCACTACCGCTGGCAAGTCGACATCAACCCGGTGGAAAGCGAATTTGTCGCCGAGAACGCCGAGGTCCCCTGGATTCCCGAACTTGTGAGGGTCCGCGTCCGCTCGCCTTCCGGAGCGACGGTCGAACTCGCGACGGTTCGCCTGATGAGCAAAGCACCCAGCCGATGACAACAACCCGGGATGGACCGAGCGCTGAAGCGGGCTTTACGCTGATCGAAGCGCTGGTGGCACTGGCGCTGACCGGTCTTTTGCTGTCGGCGCTCGCCACGCTGACGGCGCAATGGCTCCCGGCATGGAATCGCGGGCTCGACCGCATCCAGAACAACGAACTGATCGGCATCGCCATGCAGCGGATCTGCGCCGACCTTTCTGCCGCCGAATATGTGCCGCCCGGCCGCGAACCCAACAAACCGTTGTTCGACGGCTCGGCGCTGTCGGTGATTTTCGTGCGGACCGCGCTCGGGCCCAATGCCGGCATCGGGCTCGACATCGTGCGGATCGGCGAGACCACCGACAAAGGCCGTGTCGCCACCGTCCGAACCCGCGCGCCATTCGCGCCATTTCCACCTGGCGTCTCTCCATCGGAGCACATTCACGCCATCGATCCGGTGGTGCTGCTGCACGCACCGCTGCGGCTGTCCTTCGCCTATGCTGGACCGGATCGCATCTTCCGCGATGAATGGCACGACCAGGACAAGCTGCCGGCGACGATCATGCTCACCGTGCGCGAGGCCACCAGCGAACGCGTGCTGTCGGTCTCGACCGTGACGCCGGTTCATATCGATGCGCCGGCCGGCAAAGGCGGCAAGGGCTCCGGTGCCGACGCAAAAGACGGTGACAAGGACGATAACAAGAACGACACCAGCGCTGACGGCGAGACGTCGAACGCTCCGAAACAGGGCGGCTCGTGATGATGGAGCCGCATGAGAAATCGTCACCGGTCCGGCAGGAGTCCCGCCGCGGCTTCGTGATCGTCGCCGTGTTGTGGCTGATCGCCGCGCTCGCGGCGCTGATGATGATCTTCTCGGCCTATCTGTCGTACTCCGCGCGCGCGTTGGCGCTCAACGATACCAGCGTCAGGGCCGAGGCGCTGGTCTCGGCTGGCGTCGAACTAACCGCTTACCGGCTCCTGAGCAGCAGCCACAAGGACGCGCGCCCGCCGCGCGGCGCCTTCCATATCCGGCTCAGCCGTGCGGAGCTCGCGGTGTCCTATGTCTCGGAAGCGGCGCGGATCGATCTCAACGCGGCGCCGAAGGAGCTCATCGCTGGCCTGTTGTCGGTGCTCGGCGCGAGCGAGGAGGATGCGAAGACAACGGCCGACCGCATCGTGGCCTGGCGCAGCAGCGCCGCGCCTGGCAGCGCGGGCGATGAAGATACACTCTACCGCGCGGGCGGAAAATCCTATGCGCCACGCCACGCTCCGTTCGCCCATGTCAATGAACTGTCGCTCGTACTCGGAATGACACCCGCACTGATCGAGCGCGCGTTGCCCTTTGTCACCGTGTTCAACGGCGGCGCCGGCGTCGATGTGCTGACGGCGGCGCCGGAGGTGGTCGCGGCATTGCCCGGAATGACGCCTCTCATCCTCAGGGATTTCCTGGGCACCCGCGCGACGCTGTCGGACGATCCGACAGCGATCACGGCGGCGTTGGGTGCTGCCGGCCCCAAAGCGGCGGTGACGCAAAAGAGCAACGCCTACCGCATCCTGGTCCGCCTGCGCCTTCCCGATCGCCGCGAGGCCGCCTCCGAAGTGGTAATCGCACTGCGCGGCGGAAAGGAGCCCTATCAGGTGCTGTCGTGGCAGGACGTGGCCGCGCGCGGGTGACAGATGGAGGAATTTTGGGCGCATGATGGACGAAGCAAAGCAATTGTTCGGGTCCTGGATCGACGCGGTTGCCGCGGCGCTGCGCGCGGCCGCCGAACGCGCGATCCCGCAGCGCCGCATCGTGCTCGAGCAAAACGAGGACGCCGATTTTGCCGCCCGCCTCGTCTCGAAGCAAAAAGGCACCGTGCTGCCGCAAGCCACGTTCCGGCGCGGACAAGCTCCGGTTCTGACCGAGGAATGGCGCGCAGCGCTGCGCGGCAGCCACCTCGAAGTCCACCTGCGAGCGGACCAGGTGTTGTTCCGCGCGGTGGATTTCCCGAAGCAGGCGATGGATTTCCTCGACGGCATGATCCGCGCCCAGATCGACCGCCTGACACCGTGGATAGCCAATGACGCGGTGTACGGCCTGACCGCGCCAGTGCCGACAGCCAACGAGCGGATCGCATTGACGCTCGCCGCGACATCCAGGCAGGCCATTCAGCCGCTGCTGGACCTTGCGGCGGATCTCGGCGCGGCATCGGTCGAGGGGCTGATCGAGCCGCCGGACGCGGAGACCCCAGTTCGTCCGATCAGGATATTCGAGCAAAAGCTGTCCAGCCCTGCTGGCATTGCGAACAACATGCCGCGACTATTGCGGCTGACATTGCTTGGCGCCGGCATGGCGGCGGCAGCGACGCTGGTCGTCTCCACCTATCTCGGCGGTGCATATGACGACCAGCGGCAAGAATTGCAGCGGCGCGTCAGCCAGCGGCGAGCCGCGCTCCGCATCGACCAGCCCGGCGCTTCCGCGACGGCCTTGCTGGCCAAGCGCAAGCAAACCTCGCCTTCCAGCGTCCTGGTGCTGGAGGCGATCGCGCGCGCACTGCCGGACACCACCTATGTCACGGAATTGCGGATCGACGTCGACAAGATGCAGATCGTCGGCTTGACCCGGGATACGCCATCGCTGATCCGTCGCTTGGAGCAGTCACCGCAATTTTCCCGCGCCACCTTCTTCGCTCCGACCACGCGCGACCAGAATGAGCCTGGCGAGCGTTTCCATATCGAGACGCATGTCACGCCCTATTTCGGGACCGGATCATGAATCTTGCTTTCACCTTGCGGAAACTAACGACCGCGCCGCTGCCGGCAGCGGTGATTTATCTCGGACTTCTGGTCTCGTTGTTGTTCACGACCGCAAATTCGATATCAGATCTGTTCGGCAAACGCGCCGAGGTGGCGGCCGTGCAAGCCATGCTCGACCAGTTCGAGAGCCGACGGCCGGCGACCGCGAAAGGCGGACTTGCGGGCGCCGCGCCCGCCGGTTCTCCCTTCCTGGATGGCGCGACCGTGACGGTCGCGGGCGCGGCGCTTCTGCAACGCGTCTCCTCCGCCGTCGCCAAATTCGGCGGTAACGTGCTGTCGTCGCAGGTCGACCTGGGCGCGCCATCGAAGGCCGGGTTTGTTACGATCATCGCAAGCTGCGATATCGGGCAGACGGGCCTGCAACAACTGCTCTACGACCTCGAGGCCGGCATGCCGTTCCTGTTCGTCGACCAACTCGTCGTGCAGACGCCCGCGGGTTTCTCCGGCGAGGGCAAGCTGCGCATCCTGCTCACGGTGTCCGGACAATGGCAGGGCGCGAAATGAGACACCGATCTTCGCGCGGGATTTTGCCGAGACTGGCGCTGCTGGTGCTGGCGCTTGGCATCCCCGCCTCGACCCTGGCGCTGCCGACCGATGCCGACGACATCGATCTGGATTCGCCGCGCCGCGCCGACGCGCCCTCGCCGCCTTCGCTCTGGGATCAACCCACCCCGCCACCGCCGACCATGGTGAAACCGCCGCGGCCTGCGCAACGGACGGGCGAGCACAGGCCAAGCGCCAATCCGCTCTGGGCCATTCCGCTTGAGACGTTGTCGAACACGCGCGCGCGGCCAATCTTCTCATCGTCGCGACGACCGCCACCGGCGGTCGTCGCGCCCGTGGCTGTCGCGAAAGCGCCACCTCCCCCACCGCCAGCGCGGATCGAAAAACCGCAATTGTCGCTGGTCGGCACGGTGGTCGGTGACGACGCCCGCTTCGGGATTTTCATTGACCCGGCCACACGAGCCGCCCTGCGCCTGAAGATCGGCGACGATTTTCAGGGCTGGAAGCTGAGTTCGGTGCAAGGCCGCGAGGTGACTCTGACCCATGACAAGCAGACTGCCGTCCTGAGCCTGCCACAGCCGGACGCGGCAGCCAGAGCGGCGGCGTCGGTGCACGGGAGCGCCAACCACGCACCGCCGGACGGCCAGGAAGGCCGACGCTGACGCGACGGCGGTTCAACCCGAAGCCATCGCGCTTTTTCCGAGCAGAACAACTACTCGATCAGGCCGCGCTGCTGCAGCACGATCACCGCGAGCAACCCGAGCGCGAGAAACGGGCCGAACGGCAACGCCGTTTGCCGCGTCACCGTCCGCTTCGAAAGCTGCATGACCCCGGCCGCGGCGAGCGCGGTGACCGACGCGACAAGAAGCTGCATCGGTACACCGGCAACGCCGATCCAGACGGTGGAAGCCGCGAGCAGTTTGACGTCGCCGAGTCCGAGTCCCTGGAACTTGCGGTACCTGAAATAAAGCCAGCGCAACAGCCAGACGATCGCGCCGATCAGAACGCCCTGGCCAAGCAGAGCGAGCGCCGGCGCCCAGCCCGCAAGCGCCGCCGTCCGCACGAAGCCGGTCGTTGCCACCAACAGGTTGAGCCGATCGGAAATGATGCCGTCGCGCAGGTCGATCCATGCGAGCCAGACGCATGCAAGGCAAAGCAGGATCAGGGACGCCGTCGCGATCATCCGTACCGGGTTAGCAAAAAAGGCCCGGAAGCAACAGGCTGCGTGCAATCAGCTAGAATGGGCTGTCGGCAACGCAGCGGCTACTTTCACAGGACAGGCGGTCAGGCTGCGGTCTTTACTTTCTGTGCTTTCTGGTGAAGTCGACCGTGATCGCCAGATTCAGTTCCTTCGGCGGCGGCTCGAATGGCGCGCTCGTACGAATTGCCTTGAGCGCGCCTGCATCCAGCTCGGCCTGACCGCTGCTTTCGGCAATCTTGAGGCCACTGACATGACCGTCAGTGAGGACCGTAAAGGAGACGACCGCGGCGGCAGCGCGGCCAACCGGTTCGGGGAGGTGCGCCCCAACTTTTTTGCTGAGCAGTCTCGTATAGGCATTGATGATGTCTTGTTCCGTCTCCTGAACCTTGATCCTGTGCGCCTGTTGCTGGACGTCGGCGCCCTTGTCATTGCTGGTGTCGCCCGATTTCGGTGCCGGCGTGGTTTCAGGCTGAGCGGGCGATGGCGCCGGTGTACCGCTGTCCTCGGCGGGCGGCGGCGGATCTTCGGGAGGAGTCGGCTCGGTTTTTGCTACCTGTTCCTTCTGCTCCACCGCCTTGGTCTGCTGCATCTGCTGTTGTTCTGTCTGAACGTCCGCGATGTCGCTCTGTAAATCGATGGCGAGCGTCGTATCGTCCGGCGCTGCAGCCAGGCTGTAGGCGACGAATGGCAGTCCCAGAAGCGAATGCAGGACGAGCGATACACCCAGGCCATGGTAGATGGTGAACTTCCTCAAACTTCGCTCCTGCACCGCGCCGGGCGGCGGCGTGGTCGATCATTGATGTCCTATCTTGAACCGGTCTGGGTTTGCACCGCGACTTTGGTGAAGTTCAGGCGCTTGAGCACGTCGACCACGTCGATGAACCCCTGGAACGCAAGATTGCGGTCGGCGCGGATCAGGAACGAGGTATCCGCGGGCAGCGCCCGCAATTGGCTTTCGAGATCGTCCTTCGACACCAGTGTGCCATCGAGATGGATATCGCCGTTGACGGTCAGCTCGATCGTCTTGTCCTGGTGCTTCTCGACCTGCGACCGCGAGGCTTGCGGCAACGACACCGGAATGCGGCCGGTCGCGATGAAGTTCGCGGTGGTCAGCACCACGGTCAGAAGAACCAGCATGATGTCGACGAACGGGATGACGTTGAGCGCGGCGATGGGCTCTTCATCCATGGGCGATCTCCCACTGAAGCATCAGCACCTTGGCCTTGCGCAGCAGCGCGTTATAGATCACCACCGAGACCAGCGCCACGACCAGGCCCATCGCCGTGGCCTTCAATGCGAGCGCTAGCCCGAGCATGATCTTGGTCACGTCCGCGGTGGTATCAAGGCTCATATTGTAGAATGTCAGCATGATGCCGAGCACGGTGCCGAGCAGGCCGATATAGGGAGCGTTGGAGGCGACCGAGGCGACGATGAGCAACCGCCTGGTCAATTCCAGCTCAAGCTTCTTGATGGTGGCGAAATTCGCCGGCTTGACCGACCGGTAAAAGAACATTCGTTCCAGGCCGACAGCAACGACGATAACGCTGAGCAGGCCAAGAAGCCCGACCACGCCATAGTCCACCGCAGCCGTAAGCCATTCCAGTTGCATTTCAGATTTCTTCCCTTCCAGGATTGTTCCGGTGCGGTCGCCTTTGCGGCAACACCCGTTCCCGAAAGCGAAAATCCATCAAGCAACACGCTAGAGTAGTTTAGAACGTCGCACCGATTTGCACCAGCCCCTTGGTTTCCCGGTCGTAGCTCTGGGCGCCGTCATTGGAGCCATAGGTATGGGCAACCATCGCCTTGAGAAACAGGGCCCGGCCGGGCAAGTATTCGTAGGTCGCATAGTAAGCGAGACCGACGTCGTTCAATTGGGTGAATGGCTTCTGTGTCGTCGTAAAGGTGGGGTTTTCGATCCAGCCGCCCGCCACGTCGGTGAACAGGCCGATCGAATGGTGATAGTTGTAGAAGTCCGGCAGCGCGTATTTCAGTTCGGGCGTCACCACAAAGCCGCTGTCCGCGGCAAGTCCCTCGTCGAAGGAACGCACGCCGAAAAAGCCGGTCAGGCTCAGTTGTTCGCTCGTATCGAGATTCTTCCCCAGCGATTTCTGCGCCCTCAGACTGGTGGAGAACGAGAATTTATCGTTCAGCGCCAGGGTACCCAGGAAGCTCAGGTTGAGCCTGCCGTAATCTCCGGCGGTGTCCACCCCGGCGATATTGAAGGCCCGTTGCAACGGGTCCGGAAAGTCGACAAAGCCGCCGGTGTAGGAGAAGGCCGTGGAGGTCGCGAGCGGCAGGCCGAAGATCGCGCCGACGGTGTCGCGCTCGATCCCGATGGTTCCGAGATCGATGGTCCGGTTGGCGATGGAGGTGCCGAAGACGTTGTCGTTCAGCACTTTATGGGTGTAGCCCCCGGTCAGATAGATGCTGTCGTCGCGGGTGCGTTTCAGCGCATAGGTCAGCATCGCGCTCTCGCCGGTCGCGGTGCCGGTCGCATCGATGGTTTTGTAAATACCGCCCAGCGCATAGGTGGTGCGGAACGCCGATATTTCGGCGCGCAGGCCGTCGAAGCCGATCGGCAAGGAATAGGCTACCCGCCCGTTCAGGAGCCCGCTTTCTTCCGTGGCCATCCCGAACAGCGAGAGCCGGTCGCCGATGCCGAGCGGCGAATTCAGGTTGAGGCCGCCGCTCACCCGGTCCCGCCCGGTATAGGGCGAACCGAAATTATCGCCCAGCACATAGCCGTCGAACAGCCGGCCTTGCGGCACGTCGAACACGAAATCCGAGGTCTCGGGCTGGCGGCCCGAACCGACGGTGACTCGCGGCATGCCGGCGCCCGGCAGGTCGGAAACCAGCAGCATGGCCCGTTCAAGCCTGTCCTTTTCGATGAACTCGGAGCCGGCGAGCGCGTGATCGATGAAGGCCCGCAAATAAGGATCGCGCACCCGCGACTGGTTGTTGACGGTGATGGAGCCATATTTGCCGGGAACCACCTTGATCCGCAGCACGCCGCCGCGGGCGTCCTGGGCCGGCACATAGGCCTTGGCCAGCAGATAGCCGCGCTCGCGATAGAGCGAGGTGATCTTGTCCGCGGCTTCGTAGATCAGGGCGATCGTCAGCCTGCGATTCTGGTAGGGCGCGACGATCGCCTGGATCTCGGCCTCGCTGACAGGGTTCTGGCCCTCGACCTTGAACGGGCTCTCGACCTTGAAGCTGCGAACGAACAGGGTCGACTTGTCCTTCAGTGTGAATTGCGGCTCGACCAGCCGCGGCAGGACCGGCGCGGCGGTCGTTTGCGGCGGCGCAGCCCGCCGTGCCTGATCCGCCTCCCGGACGGCATCGCCGATATTGTATTGCGGGACGACGGGCGGGGTTTGCGCGAGCGCCGGCGATACTGTCGCCAGCAAGGCGCCGATCGCTGCTCCGGAGGCAAGAAAAGTGCTCAGTTTCTTTAACGCAACGCCCTGCGCACCCGACAGCATGTACAAACGCCCTCAAATTCGATCGCGGATCGCGGCTTGCGCCGCTCCATATCTCCAGATTCGTCTCTATATTTGTGCAAATATAACGGCAGGATGACTGTCCAAGTCAAGTCGTCTCCCGTGTCAGTGGTCTACGTCAATCACGAATTGGCAGACTGTGTCTTTCATGCATCATGCGCGAACAGTGGTTGGCGAGCACACGACGCTTCCTCAGCAAAGTCTGCCCGGCGCCGGCGGCAAGGAATTAGCTGAACTTCATTGAGGCGGCTGAGCCGGCGCTTCGGGCTTTGGCGCGCCGTTCTGCAGGTTGAAGCGTTTGCCGTTGACATCGATGGTGCGGATGGTGGCGCCGAGATTGCCGCCGCGATGGACGGTGTGGTGCGTGACCGCCGTCGTCGTGGCGAGCCGGCGGCGCTGCTTCTGCTCCTCGGCGTTGATGTTGCTTTCGATGCCCTTGAAATTGTTATCCATGGCCGGGGGCACGAGGCCGTCGACTGCCTTCGTCCCCGCCGCGGAGAGAGCGGATGTCGGCGGCGTCAGCGCCGACGTCTGCGTATTGGCCCCTGTCACATTGGCTGCCGAGACGGCTTGTTGCGCCGCCGCGGCCTGGCCCGGACTCGCCGGCCTCGAGACGGCGCCGTTCGGACTGACGACGGCGTTTGGATCGCGATTGTCGTTTTGGCCAATGGTGTCGCTGGTGGTGGTGGGGTCGCTCCCTGTCACTTTAGCTGCCGAGTTGGTATTGTAGACAGCTCCCGAGTTGAAGCCGGCAATGCCACCCACGTCGCTAATGCCATTGACGGTCCCGCAGGCGCAGCCGCCATTGATATTTCCGCCATTGTATCCGACGAGGCCGCCAACCGCGAACGGCCCGGACACCGATCCGAAGAATTCGGCGCCTATCACCAATGAGGCATTCCCGTTGCCGCTGCTGTTGAAGCCGGCAACTCCGCCGACAAATTGGCCGGACCCGGTGATGATCGCAGTGGGGCCAACGGTGACATTGATCAGTCCCCCGGAAGGCGCGGTGCCGATGTTCCACCCGGCGATGCCGCCGACGTTCTGATACCCTGTCACCCTGCCGCCGATATATTGCGAATTCAGGATGAGTCCTTCGTTTTGGCCAGCCACGCCTCCGACGTTAGACGCGCTCGGCGCGTAGACGTCAGC
>JAGXAF010000240.1 GCA_018971675.1 Bradyrhizobium sp. | reverse complement strand
AGTCCAGTCGCCGGCGAGAAACAGGTTTTTCCAGACGGTGGACGCGCCGGGCCGCAACGCATTTTGCTCCGGCGTCGCCTCGAAGGTAGCGCGGCGCTCGCGCACGATCTGCCAGGGCGGCAAGGCGGCAGCCACGCCCGCGGCCTTGCAAACATCCCGCCATAGCGCCTGCGCCAGTTCCTCGCGCGGCGTGTCGACCAGCCGATCGGCATTGCTGATGGTGATCGACAGTCGCTGCGGAAACGAAAACAGCCATTCCACCAACCCACCGACCACACCCATGATCGGCGGCATGTCGCGCGGCGGATCGAAGCGGAAATGCGCGTTCACGATCGCGCGGAATTTTGACGGCGTCTTGAGTCCCGGCAACAGCGATGCCGCGGAGCGTGGCGGCACCGCCATCACGATCGCATCGCCGGGCGCAACCGCGATGACCTCGTCGCCAAAATTCAGTGCATCGACACGGCTCCCCGACATGTTGAGGCCGCGCAGTTCGTGCCCCAAACGGACGCTGGCACCCTTGTTCCGCAACAGCTTGAGCGCGGGCTCAACCAGGACCGCACTCAGGCCTTCGCGCGCGACCAGGGGGCGACAGGCCTGGCCGCCGGCCAGCAGCGTCTCCCGTACCACGGCGCCGGCAAGGCCCGCCGATCCCTCCGGAGGATCGACATTGAGCGCCGCGAGCAGCAACGGCTGCACCAACCGCTGATAGAGGGTGCCTTCGCAGGGGATGGTGGTGCCGACCAGCCTGCCCGACCCGGCCCAGACCAAGGGCATCAGCGCGAGATATTCCGATAGGCTGGTATCGGGCACGCGACGCGCCTCATCGAACACCCATAGCGGCAGCCGGCTGTCGCCGAGATCGAGTTGCCAGCGCTGACCGGTGGAGAGATCGACAAAGGGAAACTGCGCGCGCTTCGGCCCGACCAAACCACCTTCGGTCCCGATTGATCTGGCATAGGCGACCGCATGGCGGTTGCCGGAGAGCAGCAGATGATTGCCATTGTCGATGGTGAGATTGGTAGCGGCATCGAAATAGGACCGGCAGCGGCCGCCAGTCTGCTGCGTGGCCTCGTGGACATGCACTTCGTAATCGTTGTTGGCGAGCCGAACGGCGGCCGACAGCCCCGAGATTCCCGCGCCGATGATGTGGACGACCTTTGACATCAAATGAAGGCATAGCGCAGCACGATGGAAAGGCGGGCCGCCTTGTTGAGGCGCACCGGCGGGCGCGGCGCTGCGAAACCTCGGGCGACCAGCAATTCCAGGATTGCCCGGTAGTATTTCGACATGATCCGGGGCGCGCGCACCGTCCGCCGCGGATAGCGCTTCATGATTTCGTCGGCCTTCCCGAAATGGTTTTGCGCCCGCTCGACCAACGGCGCGCATACGTTTGGTAACGCGGGCTCGCCGACCACCTTGACCGGATCGGTCGAGGTGATGCCGGCCTGCAGCAACGCTTCCAGCGGCAGATAGAGCCGGCCGATGCCGGCATCTTCGTCGATATCGCGCAGGATATTGGTCAATTGCAGCGCGCGTCCGAGATGATGCGCCAGCTCGATGCCCTCGTCCTCGGAAAGGCCGAATACCCGCACCGACAGCCGCCCTACCGCGCTCGCCACCCGGTCGCAGTACAGGTCGAGCGTGGCGAGGTCCGGCGCACGGATATCCTGCGGGATATCCATTTCCATGCCATCGACGATTGCCAGGAAATCCTCGCGCTTGAGGCCGAAGCGTTGCACCGAGTCGAGATAATCCTGTAGCCGCGCCGGCGGATGGCCCTGATACAGCGCATCGATGTCGTCGCGCCATTGCTGGATCGCGGCCAGCCGCTCGACCCGCGGTCCATTGGAATCGGCGATGTCATCGACCTGTCGGCAAAAACTGTAGATCTGGAACATCGCCTCGCGCTGCTCGGGCGGCAAGATCCGCATCGCCGCATAAAACGAGCTGCTGGACGCTGCATCACCGTAACTGGGATTGGCCTCTGTCGTGTCGAGCGTCATGCGTCGGCCGCCGGTTTGGACACAGGCCTGCGGCCGGTCGCGCGTCGCGTCATCTCGCCGGCGATACCGCCCGCGCTATAGGCCAACAACTCCATCGGCCCCAGATGGACCCTCTCGCTCAGTGGATCGCGCACCTTCAGCATGCCAACGATCCGGTCGGCGAAACTCTGGATCACCGAGATTTCAAGTCCCAGCCGTAAATCCTTCACTTCCGCGCCGAGCGACTTGCTGCCGTCGAGCAACGTCTCGGTGCGTCCCGCGAGTGTCCGGAGACATTGCAGCAGAGGCGGCGGCGCGCGATTGCCCCCGAGCTGTTCGACAGACGCGCCCGCCGCCGCCAGCGCATCGCGCGGCAAATAAACCCGATTGAGATTGCGGTAGTCCTTGCCGCAATCCTGCAGATGGTTGTTGATCTGCAAGCCGGCGCAAAGCGCATCGGAAGCGGCCCAGGTCGACCTGCTCTCGCCATGGACGTCGAGCATGAAGCGGCCGACCGGCATCGCCGAATAGCGGCAATAGTGTATCACCTCGTCCCAGTTCTCGTAGCGCAGTTTTGTCACGTCCATCCGAAACGCGATCAGGACATCAAGCGCATGGCGCGGCGCCATCCCACGTTCGGCGAGCGCCTTCCTGAGCTTGACCGCCTCGGGCTGACTGTCGCCCTGGCCCAGCAATTCGGCTTCGAGCAGATCGAGATAGCGCAGCTTTTCGCCCGCATCGAGCGTTGCGTGATCGGCGATATCGTCGGCGGTCCTGACGAAATTGTAGAACGCGAGAATCAGCGCCCGGTGGCGCCGATGAATGATCCAGGACGCGACGGGAAAATTCTCGTCGCGGTGGGTCTTGCCGGATCGCAGTTCGCTCGCGGTAGTCATCGGGAATCGGCTACATTGGTCAGGGTAAGGTCGCGCGCAATCGCCCGCGCATGCGGACAGACCGTGAATCCCATATAGGGGAATACGCCGCCAAAACCAATGCTATCCGCGATGGACCCCGGGCCCCGGGCCGCACCACGCATGGAGCCCGTCAAGGCCCTGCGACGACGACGGCCCGATGCGGTTCATTGCCCGTGGTTCTTGAGCACCTGGTCGCAGGCCCTGGAAATCTTCGCGCGATGCTCCTGCAGGCAGGCCAGGATGGTGAAGTCGCCCTGATCGATCACCTTGCGGCAGTAGTGCTGGACATCGCGCGAACAGGCCGCCTGTTCCTCCGGGGTGCCGCTGCGGGCCGGTTGCTGCTGGGCTATCGCGCTGCCGGAAACGGAAATCGACAGCAGGCAAAGTGCGAGGAAAAACTTGTGCATTTTGTTCCTTTGTTATTACCGCGGAGAACCTCCATTCCCGGATAGCGCAGGCCGAACGGGAACGAAGATTCGATTGCAAACGCCACGAACCGCGGCGACGGACCAACCAAGAGCGCTGGCAAATGCGGCCAAATTTACGACGGCCGGCCCCGAATAACGATATCTGCGATGGAACGCAATGATGCCTGCAGCTCATTGATAAAAATGGATATTTATTACCCCGGAGGGGCAGACTGAGGGCAACGACCTGTCTGGAAGCTGTGGAATATCTGAAGCCTTTTGACCGCAAGGGAAACGAAAAACGTCACTCAAACGCACGATTTGTGTATCTTGCCGGATTGATCCGATGGCGAGAATTGCTTTCCTCTGCAACATCACAGCCCTGCAGCCATTGAACCTGAGACCCTGCAGCCATACTAACTAGACCAGCAGTGCGGCGAGACGTCTCTTGCATGAGAAACGTCAATTTAAACAGGAAAACACCATATGAAATTGTTTGTTTCCGGCTTGATCAAGGCGGCAGCCTTGGGCGTCGCGTTGATGTTGTCGATGTCGTCGAGCCACGCGCAATCGGGTCCGTTTGCCGGCTTTGACGGCACATGGTCCGGCCGTGGCACGGTTGCGCTCTCCGATGGCACCACGGAGCCCATCCGGTGCAAGGCCGATTACAAGGTCAACGGCTCCGGACTGAGCCTCAAGCAGAACCTGCGCTGCGCCAGCGACAGCTACAAATTCGACCTGAGCAGCGATGTTACCAGCCAGGGTGATCGGATCTCCGGCAACTGGAGCGAAGCCAGCCGCAACATTTTCGGCAATCTCCAGGGCACGGCGGGCGGTGGCCAGATCAACGTATTTGTCGAGGCTAACGGCTTTTCCGCCAACCTGACATTGCGCACCAACGGCAACAAGCAGACGGTTCAGATCAACTCCAAGGGCGAGATTCGGGGCGTCAACATCACGATGGTAAGGAGCTGACGCGGCACGGCCGTAACGCCGTCCGCGCCACAGACCACGTTCCGGTCGCGCCGGCGCGGAGGTTTCCTTTTTCATTTGCTTGCCGTGTTCATTTGCTTGCCGTGGCTTCCGGCACAAAGCGGCTTATTTTCAGGTTGCGTGCATTCCCGAGCTATATCTCCAGTATGTGCATCCGGGGCTGGCTAGCAGCTTCCATGCGTGATGCATGAAAGCCACAGCTCGCTGGTTTGTTGTTGTCGCAGGCTGCCGACAAGGGGCAGCGGCTTGACTCGGGGCGCCGTGCACCCTAGCGCTGTATTTCCGAATATATAAAGATGATTTGCAGGAAATGGAGCGGTACGAGCCGCTATCCGGGGCCTTCCCTAAAAGCAACTTGGAGGTTTAGCATGAAGATGGTTAAGAGCCTTGTCCTGGGCTCGGCGGCAGGTCTGGTCGCCATGAGCGGGGCACAGGCGGCCGATCTTCCCGTGAAGGCCAAAGCGGTCGAATACGTGAGGATCTGTTCCCTGTACGGTGCTGGGTTCTATTACATCCCGGGCACCGACACCTGCATCAAGCTCGGCGGCTATATGCGCGCCGACATGGGCGTGAATACCAACAACGTATATTATGGCAACTACTCCACCACCAGCTCCAGCCCCGGCGGTTTGGGTAATCGTTTCACGAACGCCTACATCTGGCGCGCCCGTGGAGACCTCAACATCGATACGCGCACCGCGACCGAGTACGGTGTGGTCCGCACCTTCTTCGATGCGGTGTTCACCTGGACCGATGACAGCTATACCGCGAGCTCCAACGCCGGTTTGGGGAGTTCCTACTCCAACCTTGGTGCAAGTGGCGCCAGCTCGGGCGCTACCATTGTCAACGCCGGCAACGCGACTTCG
>JAGXAF010000239.1 GCA_018971675.1 Bradyrhizobium sp. | reverse complement strand
TCTTGCCGGTGATCTCGACGCCCATGAAGCGGTTCTTTTCCCACTTGCCTGCCTGCGTGGAGGCGTCGGCCTGCGGAATCTGCCGCGCCAGCGCCAGCATCAGCGTGATGGCGTGCTCGGCGGTGGTGATCGAATTGCCGAACGGCGTGTTCATCACGATGACGCCCTTGGCGGTCGCCGCCGGTATCTCGACATTGTCGACGCCGATGCCGGCGCGGCCGATCACCTTCAGCTTGGCGGCCTTGTCGATGATCTTGGCGGTCGCCTTGGTGGCGGAGCGGATCGCCAGACCATCGTAATTGCCGATGATCTCGGCGAGCTTGTCCTTGTCCTTGCCGAGATCGGGCTGGAAATCGACCTCGACGCCGCGGTCCCTGAAAATCTGCACGGCAGCGGGGGAAAGCGCATCGGAAATGAGAACTTTGGGTTTGGACATCTGATGTTCCTTTGTCCTTCGGCAAAACAGCGAAGCTCGGCGCGAGGCGCCGGTGTGGACGAAAATGATCGAGGTGTTTTCCTTCCCCGCCCCGAACCAGCGGGGCGAGGTCGAGCAGAAAATCAGGCCGCCCGGGCGAGCGAGGCCTTGGCTTCGGCGAACGCCCAGTCGATCCATTGCGTCAGCAGCGCGACGTCGGACGCTTCCACGGTGGCGCCGCACCAGATCCGCAGGCCCGCCGGGGCGTCGCGGTAATGCGCGAAGTCGTAACCGGCATTTTCCTTCTCCACCAGCGCGACCAGTTTCTTGGAAAACTCGGCCTGCGCGTCCGGCGTCAGCGAGGCGATCGCGGGATCGATCACCTTCATGCACACCGAGGTGTTGGAGCGGATCGCGGGATCGCTCGCCAGGAAATCAATCCACGAGGTTCTCGCCTTCCAGTCGGCGAGCACCTTGGTGTTGGCGTCGGCGCGCGCCATCAGCGTCTTGAGGCCGCCGATCGATTTGGCCCATTGCAGCGCGTCGAGATAATCCTCGACGCACAGCATCGACGGCGTGTTGATGGTCTCGCCCTCGAAGATGCCCTGATTGAGCTTGCCACCCTTGGTCATGCGGAAGATTTTCGGCAGCGGCCAGGCCGGCGTGTAGCTTTCGAGCCGCGCCACCGCGCGCGGTGAGAGCACCAGCATGCCGTGGGCGGCTTCGCCGCCGAGCGCCTTCTGCCAGGAGAATGTCACCACATCGAGCTTGGGCCAATCGAGTTTCTGCGCGAACGCCGCCGAGGTGGCGTCGCAGATCGTCAGGCCTTCGCGCCTGGCGCTGATCCAGTCCGCGTTGGGAACGCGCACGCCCGAGGTGGTGCCGTTCCAGGTGAAGACGATGTCGGAGGCCGGATCGGCCTTGGAAAGATCGGGGATTTCACCATAGCCGGCGTGCAGCCTGGTGACGTCCTTGAGCTTCAATTCCTTGACGATGTCGCTGACCCAGCCCTCGCCGAAGGATTCCCAGGCGATCGTGGTCACCGGCCGCGCGCCGAGCAGCGACCACAGCGCCATTTCAACCGCACCCGTATCGGATGCCGGCACGATGCCGATCTTGTAGTCGGCCGGCACCTCGAGCACTTCGCGCGTCAGTTCGATCGCGAGCTTGAGCTTGGCCTTGCCGACCTTCGCGCGATGCGAACGGCCGAGAGCGGCATCCTTGAGATTTTGGGCGTTCCAGCCAGGGCGCTTGGCACAGGGGCCGGAAGAAAAATGCGGCACGGCGGGCCGCGAAGCGGGCTTCGCTACAGTCATGATCTATCCTTCCAGATAGCAAGCCTCCCGTTGGGGGGAGGTGTCCCGCCGCGGTGCATAAGGGAATCGATCCCGATCGTCAAGAAACATCGGACGGATCACGCTCGATTGATGGCACGGCGGGCGCTGTCGACCGTATTCGCGGATCAGGCTCTGCGTCCGGCAATTCGGCGGCGCGGCTGACGAGCCACGCGGCGCGTCGACGGCTTGCGGCTTTCAGCGCGCTCCGCGCGTCGGCCCGCACGACATATTCGTGGCCGATCCTGACAATCGAATAATTTTTCACATGCGATCCTCAAAGCGCGAAGCCCCCGAGGACAAGTCAGCATGCCGCGGATGGTTCTTCGCGGAAAGTTACCCGAGCGTCTGGTAGTTTATCGCGTCTTAACCGGATGGGATAGCGAGGACCACTTACCCGCATCATCCATCGGCTCATGCAACCCCGACGATCGCAACTGCATCAAAACCGGACAGTCATCCCGACGTGGCTCGCTTTGAAGCCGAGCCTTGCATAAAAGCGCTGCGCATCGACGCGGGTGTGATGCGTCAAGAGTTCGACCAGCTTGCAGCCTTTCGTTCGCGCCTCGGCAACCGCCCATTGCACCATTTGCGCGCCGATGCCGCGGCCGCGGTGCTGGCTTGCGACGCGGACGTCCTCGATCAGGCCGCGCGAGGCGCCTTGCGAGCTCAAGCCGGGCACGATGCAGGGCTGCAGCCAACCGATCACCGCGCCGCTTTCTTCTTCCGCGACCACGAGCTGGATGTTGGGGTCGCGGTCGAGCGTTTCGAACGCCTTGAAATAGCACGGGGGCAAGGGATGCTCCAGCCGTTCGCGCCCGCTGCCGAGCGGATCGTCCGCCAGCATTGCAACAATGACGCCGACGTCGTCGCGGCGCGCGCGGCGGATGACGATCGAACTCTCCGTGCAAGAAGGCTCTGCCATGATACTCCCAGCCTAGTCCCGGCGCGCCGGCGCAAGGCCAAACGCCCGCTCGGTTTCGCCGATCCAGCGTCCGATCGCGGCGCAGTCATCGAGATCGAAGCCGCCTTCATGCGCCAGCCGCGTATAGGCCAACAGCGCGACGTCGGCGAGCGAGACCTCGGCGCCGACCAGAAACCGTGTCGCGGCCAGTTGCTGCTCCATCCGCGCCAGCGCGGCATAGCCGCGCTTGACCTTGTCGGGGTCGAGGTCGGATGCGGATTTGCCGAGATAGATCATCTGAAAACGGCAGACCGCGATATAGGGCTCGTGGCTGTATTGCTCCCAGAACAGCCATTCGTCCATCTTCGCCGCGGCAAAGGCATCGGACGGAATGAGATGGCTGCCGCAAGCAAGGTAGCGGATGATGGCGTTGGATTGCGCCAGCGTGCGGCCGTCGTCGAGTTCGATCGCAGGCACCTGGCCCGCGCTGTTGAGTTTTAGAAATTGCGCGGTGCGCGTTTCGCCCTTGAGCGTATCGACCTCGATCCAGCGATAGGGCTGAGCGAGCCGGTCGCAGACCCATTTCACCTTCAGGCAATTGCCCGAATTGCTGTCGCCGTGGATCGTAATCAAGATGCCGTCCCGATAGTTGGAACGGCATCGGAGCAGCGGCGTCAAGCCGCGTCAAGGTCGGCCAGCCAGCGTCCGATCAGAACTTGTAGCCCAGACCCGCCTGCACGCTGTTCTCCGAGACCGTGGTGTTCTGGATTGACATGAACTGGGTATATTCCCATTCGCCGCGCAGGAAGATATTGCTCCACAGCATGTATTCGAGGCCGAGACCGGCGGTCCAGCCAACCACGAACGCATCGCTTTTTCCAATGGTCGAGCTCAGCGCAAACTGCGGCAGCGGAAAGCTGGTCGAGCCCGTCACGGGATCGTTGACCGTTCTGATCACGGAGCTTGATATTGTGCTCGAAACGTCCATGCGGCCGACTGCAAGGCCACCGAACATGTAAGGCAGGAAATCACCCGTGGCCCAGCCCGCTCGACCACGGAATGTCACTTGATCCTTCACTCGCAGCTTGGCATGGCCGGTCAGCGTGACATCGTCCACGGCCGTGTCGCCAGGAGGCAAAACCAGCCCCGGCTCGGCGACCTGGATCGGACCTATGCTTCCGCCGGTCGAGGTCGCGAGATTTGAAAAATAATTGTAATTTGCCTCGATGCCGAGCACGACATCGTCGAACTGCCAGTTGCGTCCGACGAACCCGCCGAAGCCCGAACTTTGTCCGTTGACCTTGCCCATCACGTTCAGCTGGGACGCTGGCCCTTGCAAGGTGGTGTTGCGGAACAGGTCGTTGGTTTGCGTAACGGCCGAGCGTCGATAGTCGGTGTTCGTCCAGGATTCGCCGACCTGACCGCCGACGTACCAGCCGTCCCAGTTTCTGGTCGGTATATTTGTCGCCGGCAGCGAGCCGTGGAGGAAATCGGGCATATCGGCCGCCTGGGCGCCGGTCGCCGCTCCGAACATCACCGCTGCCAGGAAAAATCTACGCATTGCAACGCTCCAATCGAACACTCTGGGACTTGTGCCAATCATCGCTCGTTAACCTTAACCAATCGTTGTCGCAGCGCCCGCTTCGCACGGCTTTTCCGCGCCAATCGCAAAAACAAAACGGCGCGGAATTTTCCCGCGCCGCTACCAGCATCAGGTTGTGAGCCGTTCGATCAGCCCTTGGTCACCAACGGCGGCGGCGCGTAGACCGGCGGAGTGTCGAAGTTCCAGCGCACGCCAAGCGTCACATCGTTTGAGGTGATATTGTTGAACTTGAACACGTGCCCCCCGGACGAACCATCAAAGGTCGACGCAACGCCGGTGATGCCGTCGCCGAGGTCGACATAGCTGTAGGCAAGTTCAAGCGTGATATCCGGCGTGACCCTGTAGGCCAGGCCCGCGTGAAGAGCCCACGCGAAATTCCAACGGGAACCGGACGCAGCGCTCGCGAAGCTCGCAACGGGAGGGCCGCTGACGACCGGGACGGCGGGAGGACCGACGGTAAAGTTCGCGTTGGTGAGGCCGGCATCGGTAAAGCCGGCAATCGAGACACGGGCGGCGCCCACGCCGACGCCGATGAACGGGGTCACGCTCCACCATGTGCCCAGGTCGGCATACGCATTGGCCAGGAACAGCAATTCGGATTTGCTGGCGCTATAGTTGTCGCTACCGCTCGCAGTGGCGCCCCCCCAGGGGAATCTTGTGAGATCAGTACCCTTGAAATTGGCGCTGCCTCGATATTGCCCGGTGATGTCGGCGCGGAACCAGTTGTTGAATTGATAGCCGACACCGATCTGGTAGGTGCCTGCGGCATCGAAATTCGTGGTTTGACTGAAGCTGGAAAGACCTGAGTACCGTGCTGGATTATCCAGCCTGACGTTCTTCACATTCTGATTGCTGAAGCCGATGTCGCCGCGCAGATACCAGCCACCGAAATCCTGCACCGGAGGCGGAGCG
>JAGXAF010000022.1 GCA_018971675.1 Bradyrhizobium sp. | reverse complement strand
AATCTCGTGCGGCACCCGATCGCCCAACGTGCCGGCGAATTCGGCCGCCGCCTCGCCGATCAGATAGGCCTTGCGGATACGCGGAAAGTATTCGGCGAGGCCGCTGATGCCGCCGAGCTTCGGCTTGCCGCCGGCGATCCAGAAGATGTCGGCAAAGGACGACAGCGCATGCGCGGCCGCGTCCGCGTTGGTGCCCTTGGAGTCGTTGACGAACAGGACATTGTCGCGGCGGCCGACCTGCTCCATGCGGTGCGCCAGGCCCGGAAAACTGCGCAAGGCATTCTGCAGCACGTCGAGGCCCACGCCGAGCGCCATCGCGCAGGCCGCGGCGCAGGCCGCGTTCTGCGCATTGTGCAGGCCGCGCAGCGAGCCGATGCCGCCGATCCGCGCCACCTCGCTGCGCGCACCACCGGCGGCGCGCAGGATGGTTTCGCGCTCGACATAGATGCCGTCGGCAAGCGGATTCCTGACAGAGACGCGGACCACGCGCTTGCCCGATCGCTCGATACGATCGGCGATGTTGCGGCTCCATCCGTCATCGACGCCGACAACCGAGGTGCCGCGCGGCTGCACGCCGGCGACCAGGCGCTCCTTGACGGCGGCGTAATGCTCCAGCGTGCCATGGCGATCGATGTGGTCCTCGCTGATATTGAGCAGGATACCGACCAGGGGATCGAGCGAGGGCGCCAGATCGATCTGGTACGACGACATCTCGATCACATGCACGCGGCCCATGCGCGGCGGCTCCAGCGACAGGATCGCGGTGCCGATGTTGCCGCCCATCTGGGTGTCGTAGCCGGCCGCAGCCATCAGGTGCGCGATCAGCGCCGTGGTGGTCGACTTGCCGTTGGTGCCGGTGATGGCGACGAACGGCGCGTCGGGCGCATGACGGCGGCGCTCGCGGCAGAACAATTCGATGTCGCCGATCACTTCGACGCCGGCCTGTCGCGCCGCCAGCACGCTCCAGTGCGGCGCCGGATGGGTCAGCGGCGCGCCAGGCGTCAGGATCAGCGCGGCGAAATTCGCCCATGACACCGTCCGCAGGTCGGCGGTGATGAAGCCTGATTGCGCCGCCTTGACGACATTGTCGGCGTTGTCGTCGCCGGCAACCACTTCGGCGCCGCCCGCCTTCAGGGCGTGACAGCTCGCCAGCCCCGAACCGCCAAGGCCGAACACCGCGACCGTCTTGCCGGCGAATGACGTGATGGGGATCATGACGTCACCACAAAGAAGGCCTCATCCTGAGGAGCGGACCGAAGGGACGCGTCTCGAAGGATGGTGTTGTAGACATCCTTCGAGATGCGCGCCAAAGCGCGCTCCTCAGGATGAGGCTGTAGTGCGTGAGGGGTAGCTGTGTCTCCCGATGTCGCAACCCCTCATCCGGCTCGCAAAGATGCGAGCCACCTTCTCCCACAAGGGGAGAAGGGAAAGAGAGAGCGGCGCGCCGCATCAACATTCACTCACCGCAGCTTCAGCGTGGAAAGGCCGGCCAGCGCCAGCATCACCGAGATAATCCAGAACCGGATCACGATCTGCGGCTCGGTCCAGCCCTTCTGCTCGAAATGATGATGCAGCGGCGCCATCCGGAACACGCGCTTGCCGGTCAGCTTGAACGACGCCACCTGCACGATGACAGACACCGCCTCCAGCACGAACAGGCCGCCGATCACCGCCAGCACGATCTCGTGCTTCACCGCCACCGCGATCGAGCCCAGCATGCCGCCGAGCGCGAGCGAACCGGTGTCGCCCATGAAGATCGAGGCCGGCGGCGCATTGAACCACAGGAATCCGAGGCCGGCGCCGAGCACCGCGCCGCACAGCACCGCGAGCTCGCCGGTGCCGGCCACGTAGTTGATCTGCAGGTAGTCGGAGAATACCGCGTTGCCGGCGAGATAGGCGATCATGCCGAAACTGGCGGCGGCGATCATCACCGGCACGATGGCGAGACCGTCGAGGCCGTCGGTGAGGTTTACTGCATTGCCGGCGCCGACCATGATGAAGGCGCCGAACAGCACGAAGAACCAGCCGAAGTTCAGCACGATGTCCTTGAAGAACGGGATGACCAGCGAGGTCGAGAACGGTTCGCGGCCGAGCCGCATCAGCGCGTAGGTTGCGGCAAGCGCGATCGCCGCCTCGATCAGCAGCCTGACGCGGCCGGCGAAACCGGTATGGGTTTGCTTGGTGACCTTCAGATAGTCATCGTAGAAGCCGACGAAGCCGAAGCCGAGCGTGACCGCGAGCACGATCCAGACGTAAGGATTGAGCGGATTGGCCCACAGCACCGTCGAGACCAGCAGACCCGACAGGATCATCAGCCCGCCCATCGTCGGCGTGCCCTTCTTGACGAGGTGGGATTGCGGACCGTCGCTGCGGATCGGCTGGCCCTTGCCCTGGCGCAGCCGCAAATGATCGATGATCCAGGGGCCGAACATGAACACGAACAGCGCGCCGGTGACCATGGCCCCGCCGGTGCGGAAAGTGATGTAACGAAACACATTGAGGAACGAGCGGAAGATGCCGAGGCCCGGAACCGTGTTGGAAAGGTCGATCAGCCAATAAAACATTCAATCCGCCCTATACCGCGGCGTCGTCGAGCGCAGCCTTGCCGGGAAAGCGCTTTTCAAGCGCGTTGACAATCGTCTTCATTTTCGAGCCCAGCGATCCCTTGACCATGATGGCATCGCCGGCCCGAATCGCGACCACCGCCTGTGCCTCCAGGGCCGCCGCGCTCTCGGCATAGCCGCCCCGCTTGCCGGTGGAAAGAGCATCCCACAGGTTACGCATCAGCGGACCACAACAATATACCAGATCGATGCGATTGGCCCTGATGGCCTCGATCAGGCCGCGATGCAGCGCGGGACCGCGGGGTCCCAATTCCAGCATGTCGCCGAGCATCGCGATTCGCCGGCCGCGCGGCCCGACCGGCGCCTGGCCGAGCACGTTCAGCGCCGCCGCCATTGAGGCCGGATTGGCATTGTAGCTTTCGTCGATCAGGATGGCTTCGCCGCCGGAAACGTCGAGCGTACGGCGCACGCCGCGGCCCGCGGCCGGCCCGATCTGCGACAGCGACAGCGCGGCGCGCGCGAGGTCGGCGCCGACCAGCGCCGAGGCCGCCAGCACCGCCAGCGAGTTCATCGCCATGTGGCGGCCGGGCAGCCCGAGCTTGTAGGTGACTTCCCGTCCGAGGATGTCGGCATGAACCGCCGAACAGGTCGGGTGCAGGGACAGATCGATGAGCCGCGCGTCCGAGGCCTTGTCGGCGCCGAACGAGACGATGCGGGAGATGCCGAGCTTTCCGGCGCGCGCCTGCAGTCGCGCGAATTGAGCATTGTCGCGATTGAGCACCACGGCGCCATCGGGCTCGAGGCCTTCGAAAATTTCCGCCTTGGCATCCGCGATCGCCTCGAGGTCGGCAAAGAACTCCAGATGCACCGGCTCGACGGTGGTGATGATGGCGACATGCGGCCGCACCATCCGGACCAGCGGTCGGATTTCGTCGGCGTGATTCATCCCGACCTCGGCGATCGCAAACCTCGCATCGGCCGGACAGCGCGCCAGCGACAGCGGCACGCCCCAATGATTGTTGAACGAGGCGATCGAGGCGTGGGTCTTGCCCTGCGCGCCAAGCACCTGCAGCAACGCCTCCTTGGTCGAGGTCTTGCCGACCGAACCGGTCACCGCGATCACCTGCCCGGCAAGGCGCGCCCGCGCCGCATGGGCGAGTTCGACCAGGCCGGCCAGCACGTCGTCCACCACCAGCAACGGCGCGTCGGCCGCGAAGCTCGCCGCTTGCGCGGTTTCGACCACGGCCAGCACGGCACCTGCCTTCAACGCGGCTTCGACGAACGCATGCCCGTCATGAACATCGCCCTTGATCGCAAAGTACGCTTCACCCGGCGCCACGGTGCGGCTGTCGATGGAAAGACCGGTGATCGCCTCCGGCAGCGAGCCCCGTACCGCGGCGCGCATCGCCGCGGCCATCGCGCGCGATGTCCATAACGGCCCAGCGCTCATGCAACCCTCGCCGCCAGTGCCGCGGCGACCGCGTCATGGTCGCTGAACGGCAACGTCCTGTCGCCGACGATCTGTCCGGTCTCGTGGCCCTTGCCGGCAATCAGCAGCGCATCGCCCGGCTGCAGGCCGGCGATCGCGGTCCGGATCGCCTGCGCGCGGTCGCCGATTTCGCGGGCGCCTGTTGCGGTCGCCAGAATCGCCGAGCGGATCAGTTGCGGATCTTCGCTGCGCGGGTTGTCGTCGGTGACGATGATGCTGTCGGCATGATCGGCGGCGATCGCGCCCATCAACGGACGCTTGCCGGCATCGCGGTCGCCGCCGGCGCCGAACACCACCACGAGCTTTCGCCTGGCGTAAGGCCTAAGCGCCTGCAGCGCCTTCGCCAGCGCATCGGGCTTGTGGGCGTAATCGACAAAGATCGTGGCCCCGTTTTGCTCGCCGACCCGTTCGAGCCGGCCCTTGGCGCCTTCGAGATGCTCGAGCGCGGCAAACACCGCTTGCGCCTCGCTGCCGGTGCCGAGCGCTAGCCCCGCGGCGACCAGCGCGTTCTCGATCTGGAATGCGCCGACCAGCGGCAGCCGCAACGCATGGCGGCGGCCGCGATGTTCCAGCACGAGCTTCTGCGCGAGCCCGTCGATCACCGCGCTGACCAGGCGAATGCCCTCGCCTGCACCGTCGCCCTCGCCGCCGACCGTCATCACGCGCAGCTTTCGCTGGCGCGCCGCGTCGATTACCTGTTGCGAGCTATCATGGTCGGCCGAAATCACCGCGGCGCCACCAGCCGTCACCAGATCGCGGAACAGCCGCAGCTTGGCCGCGAGGTAGTGCGCGATGTCGGGATGATAATCCATGTGATCGCGCGACAGATTGGTGAAGCCGGCGGCCGCGATGCGGACGCCGTCGAGCCGGAACTGGTGGAGGCCATGCGAGGAGGCCTCTAACGCCAGATGCGTGACGCCGTCCCGCGCGATTTCATCAAGCTGACGATGCAACGCGATCGGATCGGGCGTCGTCAGCGATCCGTAGACGGTGCGGCCGGGCGATACCAGTCCGACCGTGCCGATGCTGGCGGAGGCGTGACCGAGACGCAGCCAGATCTGCCGGGCAAAGGCCGCAACGGAGGTCTTGCCGCTGGTGCCGGTGACGGCCGCGATGGTGCCGGGCTGTCGCGGATAGAATCGCGCCGCAGCAAGCGCCAGCGCGCGGCGCGGATTCGATGTCGCGATGAACGGCACGGAACGCTCGCCGGGCGGCGCGCGATCGCCGGCGATCGCGACCGCGCCGGAAGCGATGGCGGCGTCGATGAAGCGCACCCCGTCGGTCTTGCTGCCCGAAAGCGCAAAGAACAGATCGCCCGGCTTCACCGCGCGGCTGTCCATTGCGACGCCGGTGACCTCGAGGGCTGCCGCCCGCGAATCCATCCTGGCGTCATCGCTGAAGAGATCGCGGAGTTTCATGATGTTCCGGTCCGGCCGCGGCACGGATGCCGCAAAGGCAGTATTGTTATTACGCCTTACTGCGTTGTCCTGGATGCCGCAAGAATAAGGCGCTCAGGCGGCGGCAGGTCGAACCGCGGCGCGATGCCCAAAAGCGGCGCAATGCGGGCGATCACCGCGCCGCCCGTCGGCACCGCATTCCAGCCGGAGGTGATGAAGCCGTAGGTTTCCTTCAGGGGTTGCGGCTCGTCCAGCATGATCAGCAACTGATATCTGGGCTGGTCGGCCGGCAGGATCGCGGTGAAGGCGGTCAGCACCTTCTTCTTGGCGTAGCGGCCACCTACGACCTTTTCGGCCGTGCCGGTCTTGCCGCCGATATAGTAACCATTGACGTCGGCTTTCCGCGCGGTGCCGATCTCGGCGTTCAGGCGCATCAGATAACGCATCTTCTCGGAAGTCTCGGGCTTGATCACCCGCTTGGCCAGCGCCATCGCCGCCTGCTCGTCACGCTTCAGGAAAGTCGGCGGAATCAGATAACCGCCATTGACCAGCGCGTCGATGCCCATCACCGCCTGCAGCGGCGCCACCGCGATGCCGTGCCCGAACGCGATCGTGATCGTGTTCAGATCGCCCCAATGACGCGGCACGATCGGCGAAGCGCTCTCGGGCAGGTCGGTGCGCAGCCGATCGAGCTGTCCCATCTTGCGCAGGAACGCCTTGTGCGCCTCGACGCCCTGCGCCAGCGCGATGCGGGCTGCGCCGATATTGGAGGAGAAGGTGAACACCTCCTTCATGTTGAGGAACCGGCCTTTCGGTTCGTCGTCATGGATCGCGAACTTGCCGTAGTGCAAGGGTGCGCGCGCGTCCCACAGCGAGTTGAGATCGTATTTTCCGCTATCGAGCGCCATCGCCAGCGTGAAGGCCTTGAAGGTCGAACCCATCTCGTAGACGCCGGTGGTCAGGCGGTTGATGCGATCGGGATCGTGCGCTTCCTTGGGATTGTTGGGGTCGAAATCCGGCAGCGACACCATCGCCACGATCTCGCCGGTCCTGACGTTGGAGACGAGGCCCGAGGCCGCCTTGGCGTGGAACTTGGCCTTGGCCTTGAGCAATTCGTCGCGCAACGCATGCTCGACGCGCAAATCGACCGAGAGTTCGACCGGCGTCTGCTGGCGATCGGTGGCGAAGCCGGCGCGGTGCAGGTCGGCAAGGCCGTTGCTGTCGAGCCATTTCTCCATGCCGGCGATGCCCTGGTTGTCGATATTGACCAGGCCGATCAGATGCGCGACTTCCGAGCCGGTCGGATAGACCCGCTTGTTCTCGCGCAGGAAGCCGATGCCGGGAATGCCGAGGCGATGGATCTCCTGCTGCTGCTGCGGCGTGATTTCGCGTTTCAGCCAGACGAAGCCTTTCTTGCCCGACAGCCGCTCGCGGACTTCGCCGGTGTCGAGGTCAGGCAAGGTCGCGGTCAGCAGCTCGATCGCCTCGTCCTTGTCGATGATCCGGCGCGGCTCGCCGAACAGGCTCGGCGCCTTGACGTCAGTGGCGAGCACCTCGCCGTTGCGATCGACGATATCGGGCCGCGCGGTCGCGATCGCATCCTGCGAGGCGGTGCGGCGGGCGCCGTGGCTGTCGCCGACGGTCGCGTACATCACGAGCCGCCCGGCGATCACCGCATAGATCGCCGCAAAGGCGAGGATGGCAAATCCGACGCGGGCGCGCGCCTTTGCGGCGCGATCGACGTTGCGCCCGTAGAGCAGGCTGCGGATCAGCCGCTGCCGCCACGGCTCGGACGGCTGTCTGCCTTTGACGATGGTCAGCGCCTTGTCCGTCACTGCCGCTCCTCCGCCGCCGCGGCCGGCGCCGCATTCGCGAGCGAACCGGTGACATCGGACTCGTCCGGCGCAGCACCGCTGGCCTTGGCCTCGATGTCGGAAATCATCGAACCAATCGGATCGGGATCCCGGTTGAAGTTCGGCGGACGTTCCGGCAGGTTCTTCAGGGAATCGTATTGCGTGGCGTTGATCGGCTTTAGCGGCAAATGCCGTTCGACCAGGCCTTGCAGCCGCTGCGGAGCATCGAGCTTGGTCCATTCCGCTCGTAACGCTGCAATAGCGTCACGCTGTTCGCGAATGTCGGCATGCAACCGCAGCACTCGCTCGGTACGCACCGTGGATTCCATCTTGATCCGGTAGACATAGGCCGCGGCGAAAACCAGGATGCCGATCACGAGGACGTGGATGATCCGCATGGTCAGCCTCCTCTCATGACATCGGCGAGAACGGGCCACGACGGCAATTCGCTGGCCGCATGCGCGGACGCCGCGGTGCGTTCGGCGGCGCGCAGTTTTGCGGAGCGCGCGCGCGGATTGGCCGCGACTTCATCGTCGCCGGCAATGATGGGGCGTCTGGTGAGAAGCCGAAAGGCGGGCGCTGCCTGCGCCGGTTCCGGCAAATGCCGCGATCCGCTGCCAACCTTGCCGCGTTCGACCAGGAAATTCTTGACGATGCGATCTTCCAGCGAGTGGAACGACACCACCGCGAGCCGGCCGCCGGGTTTGAGCACCCGCTCGGCCGCCGCAAGCGCCAGATGCAGTTCGTCGAGCTCCGCGTTGACGAAAATCCGCAAGCCCTGGAACGTCCGCGTTGCCGGATGAATTTCGCCGGGCTTCGAGCGCACCACCTTCGAGACGATGTCGGCCAGCGCCCGCGTGGTCGTGATCGGGGCTTGCTGGCGCGCGGCGACGATGGCGCGGGCGACGCTGCGGGAGTGGCGCTCCTCTCCGAAGATATAGATGATATTGGCAAGATCGGTCTCGGACGCTTTCGCGATCACATCCGCCGCGGTCGGCCCCTGTTGGCCCATCCGCATGTCGAGCGGGCCATCGAGCCGAAACGAAAAGCCGCGACCGGCCTCGTCGAGCTGCATCGAGGACACCCCGATATCCATCACGATGCCGTCAACGGCGTCGACACCGAGGGATTCGCAGACCTGCGCCAGGTTGGAAAACCGGTCCTCGACCAATGTGAGCCGACCATCCGAACGATCGACAAGGTCAAATCCGCCGGCAACAGCGATTCGGTCGCGGTCGATGCCGATCACCCGCGTTCCCGGAACTTCGAGCAGCATCCGGCTGTAGCCGCCGGCGCCAAAGGTTGCGTCGAGATAGATTCCGCCCGCGCGCGGTGACAGCAGGCCGACCGCTTCAGGGCCGAGAACCGGAACGTGACGCGCTGAAATTGCGGCATCGCCGGGCCGAGTCATGCCCAACCTCCGCGCGCGATCGGGGTTCGGCAGAAGAACGGGGACGCCAACGGGTCCATTGCGCCTCAATACCCCCCGCTTTGCGAGACTTCTCCGCCCGAAAAGCCGCAACCGGGACGATTTATCGATCCTCCACGCCCCGAACTGCAAATCCTGGCATCCGCATCGAATTTGATAGGCTGCCATGAGATTCGCGCTGGGATTTCGAGCGAAACGGAGTCTCGGCCGTCCCCAAACCGGTCCGGCGCTTCACCTCTCAGTAACGGCGGTTAGCGTTAAGAAAACGTTGATTACCGGGGGTTCCCGCTCGCGTGGTCCGCTTGTCGCCTGGCCTGCCGTTCACTTTGCCGTTCCCTTTCCGGATTTCTGCCCTTACATGTCGGTCGGTTCGTTCGCGTCCGGAGTTGATTCGAAGCGTCAACGCGCCCTCCCGGTTCCCAGGGCCAACGCGCATATGAAGACGTTCACTCCCGATTCCTCGATCGCGTCAGACGTCATCCCGTCAGCCAATTACGGCGACCGCCCCAGGGGCCGCCAGGTGGACATGATCGTGCTGCACTATACCGGCATGCCCGACGTGGAGAGCGCGGTCGCGCGGCTCTGCAGCCCCGGCACCGACGTCTCGGCGCACTACATCGTGCTGGAAGACGGCAGGATCGTGCAGTGCGTTCCCGAAGCCAAGCGCGCCTGGCATGCCGGCGTGTCGTTCTGGGCCGGCGAGGAAGACGTCAATTCCTGCTCGATCGGCGTCGAGATCGTCAATAGCGGCCATGACTGGGGCTATCCGGACTTTCCGCTGCGCCAGATCGCCGCCGTGATCGCACTGTGCCGCGGCATCATGCTCCGCCTCAAGATACCGTCGCGCCGGGTGCTGGCGCATTCGGATGTCGCGCCGTCGCGCAAGAAGGATCCCGGCGAAAAATTTCCATGGCATTCGCTGGCCAATTCCGGAGTCGGCCATTGGGTTCAACCCGCGCCGATCATGCACGGCGAGACGCTGAAGCTCGGCACCATCAGCGGGAACGTCGAGAGCTTTCAGCAGGCGCTGGCCCGCTATGGCTATGGCGTGCCGGTCTCGGGCAGATATGACAGCGCCACCATGGAAGTCGTCACCGCGTTCCAGCGTCACTTCCGTCCCGCGCGCGTCGACGGCATCGCCGATCAATCGACGCTCGCCACGCTGCATTCGTTGCTGGCGAGCCTGCCGGGCGATGGCAAGGCCGCAGCGGGTTAAAGGCACAGCGAATAAAAACCCCCGGTCCGGCCGGATGCATCCCTTCCATTCGACGCCCGAGAAGACTAGTTTAGCGCGATGACGAGACTTCTCGATCAAGCTCTTGAGGCTGCGCGCAGCCTGCCGTCGGACGCCCAAGACGACATCGCCCGCGTCGTTCTACAGCTCGCGGGCAGCGATACGATCGCCCCGATTTTACTTTCGGCTGACGAGCGGGAGGCGATTGAGAAGTCCAAAGCGGCGGCAGCGCGCGGCGAGTTCGCGACCGAGGAACAGGTTCAGGCGGTCTGGGCTAAATACGGGCTGTGAAGGTCCGCTACACCCTTCCGGCGCTGGCCGATCTCAATTCAATTCTCGAATACATCACCGCGCATTCACCGCAAAGCGCGAAGCGCGTTCAGGGACGAATCCAAGACATCATCAAGCTTCTCTCGGCTCATCCGAATATCGGCGTCCGCACGGATGATCCGGTTATTCGCCGTCTGAGCACACCACCCTACCCGTATCTTATTTTCTACGAAGTCACAGATTCCGAGATTGTCATTCACGCCATCAGGCATGGTGCTCGTCACCCGTCCGGGATGCCGGGGTCTGCCTGAGAATTCGTCACCAACCTGCCGCTAAATGCGGGCACGTTTTGCGCTTTGCCCCTACAAGGTTACGACGCCTGCTCATCCAGCTCCGCCAGCCGTCGCGCATAGAGCCGGCGCAACGGCTCCAGTTGCGTCGCTTCCGTAGCCGCGAGATAGGCTTCCCGAGCGGCGGCGTGTCGGCCGAGGCGGCGCAGCAGATCGGCCCGGACCGCTGGCAGCAATTCATATCCGTCGAGCTTGCCGCGCGCGGCCAGCGCATCGATCAACGCGAGCGCCCGGGCCGGACCGTCGACCATCGAAATGGCGGCGGCGTGATTGAGCTCGATCACCGGCGTGGGACTGATCCGGAGCAGCACTTCGTAGAGACCGGCGATCTGCGGCCAGTCAGTCGCCTGATAGCTCGGCGCCTGCGCATGCAGCGCGGCGATCGCAGCCTGCACCGCGTAGGTTTGCGGGCGGCCTGGGATCGCCAGAGCGTTTTCGACGAGCTTCACACCTTCGGCGATCTGGCTGCGGTCCCACAGGCTGCGGTCCTGCTCTTCCAATAGCACGATGTCGCCGCTTTCGGTCGCGCGCCCGGCGCGACGCGCATCGTGCAGCAGCATCAACGCCAACAGCCCCTTGGTCTCGCCCCGTCGCGGCATCAGCGCGTCGAGCAAGCGGCCAAGCCGGATCGCTTCCTGCGCGAGATCCGGCCGCATCAGCGCTTCGCCCGAGGTCGCCGCATAGCCTTCGGTGAACACCAGATAGATCACCGCCAGCACGCCGTTGAGCCGCGGCGCCAGCGCATCGCGCTCCGGCACCTCATAGGGAATGCCCGCAAGGCGGATTTTCTGCTTGGCGCGCACCAGCCGCCGCGCCATCGCATCCTCGGAGACAAGAAACGCGCGGGCGATTTGCGCGGTCGTCAGCCCGCAAACCGTGCGCAGCGTCAGCGCGATTTGCACGTCGGTCGCGAGCGCCGGATGGCAGCAGGTGAAAATCAGCCGCAGCATGTCGTCGTCGAGCGTGGTATCCCCGGTTTCGTCGGAGGCTTGCGCATCGAGTTCGATCTCGTGGGTCAATTGCTGCTGCTTGCTGCGGAAATTGATCTGCCGCCGCACCCGGTCGATCGCCTTGTTGCGCGCGACATTGACCAGCCAGGCGCGCGGATTGGACGGAGACGCAGCCTCCGGCCAGCGCTCCAGCGCCACCGCAAAGGCTTCCTGCAGGACTTCTTCCGCGAGATCGAAATCGCCGACGAGACGGATCAGCGTCGCCAGCGCCCGCCCCGCCTCGTCGCGAAATATTTTTTCGATCTCAGCCGGGGTCATGCGTCAGCCGCATGGGTGGCGATGGCGCGTTGGATTTCCGGGCTGCGGTCGCGGGCACCGAACAACATTCAGTCATAGATCATGATCGGCCTGACCTCGATCGACCCCGTCCTGGCACCCGGAATCCGCGCGGCGATCGACAACGCGGTGTCGAGATCCTTGGCCTCGATCAGATAGTAGCCGCCGAGTTGTTCACGCGTTTCCGCGAACGGACCGTCGGTGGTCAAGGTCTTGCCGTCGCGAACCCGGATTGTGGTGGCCGTCGACGTCGGCTGCAGCCCGTCGCCGGCCTTGAAATGGCCGCTCTGGATGATGGACTGGGTGAAGACGCCATATTCGGCCGTCATGGCCTTGCGCGCAGCGGCGTCCATCTTGCCGAGTTCGGCCTCGTTCCGATAGATCATCAACAGATATTGCATCGCATGTGCTCCTTTGATCGGCGCATCTCGCCGACATCCGGTCGAACGGCCGGTGCGCCAAACGACACGTTCAGAATAATTTATTTTGGTCTCAGTGGCCCGAAGGATCGGACCCCTGAATTATGTTTTGACGCGTTTTCTTAACGCGAACCGGTACCCACCCACGGATCAAGTCCGAGGGCATGCTTCGCTCGAAAACGCTATGTGACGGGCCGGTATCCGCTTGACGCGGCCGCCTCGAGCCCCCATGCCATGGGGGTCAGTCGGCCGGACGGCCGCTCCTGCTACGGCCGAAAGGCTGCGGGAGAGGAAAGTCCGGGCTCCATCGACATACGGTGCCGGATAACATCCGGCGGGGGCGACCCCAGGGACAGTGCCACAGAGAACGAACCGCTTCTTCTCCGGAAGAAGTAAGGGTGAAAAGGTGCGGTAAGAGCGCACCGCGGGTCCGGCAACGGAAACGGCATGGCAAACCACACCGGGAGCAAGACCGAATAGGGACGGCAACGCGGGCTATGCGCGCAAGCGTTAAACCGCAGGGCGATGTCAGGCTCGCCGTCCGGGTAGGTTGCTCGAGGCCGTGTGCGAACATGGTCCCAGAGGAATGGCCGTCACGTATCGGCGCATGCAAATGCGGCGGTGCCCTACAAAACCCGGCTTACAGGCTGGCTGATGCTTCTGACGGTATCCGGGAGGATATCTCGATAATGAGGGGTTCGGCGTTAGCGCGCCGGACCCCTCGCCCATTTGGGGGCTTGAAGTTGAACGGGCTCATCATGGTGGCTAGATTGGGAGCATGAGGGCGAAGCGAGCGATGCATGCTGCCTAGAGTTCTTTTTCCCCAGCCCTACGTCGTTGAAGTTTCGAAACTGCGGCAGCTGCTCGACGAGGCGCATCTCGCCTGGGCGACCGAATGGAAGCGACAGCAACTCGACTACAGAATAGAAAACATCCGCTTCACCCACGATCCCGACTGGAACAAGCGGATTTTTAGCCTGCAGGCCGCCCACGATGGCAAGACCTGGTTCTGGGGCGCCGTGCATGTGGTCGCGGGCTGGGGCGTGCTGTCGATCTAGCCGAAAGACCCTGCAAGAACTCGACGCCGCGCCGGATTCATCGTCCGCGGCATTCCGATGGATGCGCGGCGGCTCGGAATGGCGAGAGGAAAAAGAGATTGGATAGCTCCGTCTACGCTCTTCTGCTGCTGGGTGCGCTGGCCGGGGGATTCGTGTCGGGACTTGCCGGCTTCGGAACCGCGCTGATGGCGCTCGGCATCTGGCTCTACGCGTTGCCGCCGTCGCTGGCGGTACCGTTGGTGCTGATCTGTTCGGTGGCGGCGCAAACCACGACGCTGCCGTCGATGTGGCGGAGCTTCGACTTCAGCCTGATCTGGCCGTTCCTGATCGGCGGACTGGCAGGCGTGCCGCTCGGCACGATGCTGGTCGCTCACGCCGATCCGCACGCCTTCAAACTGGGCTTCGGCGTGTTCCTACTGATATTTCCGCTCGCGCTTTATTTGCAGCGTGCGCCGGTGGCATCCAGCTTCGGCGGCAAGCCGGCGGATGCCGCGATCGGATTTGCCGGCGGCATCATGGGCGGCCTCGCCGGCCTGTCCGGCCCGCTTCCGATCCTGTGGGCCAGCGTGCGCGGCTGGGGCAAGGCCGAGCGGCGCGGCGTGTTCCAGGTCTTCAACTGGACCATCCTTTTGACCGCGCTGGGCCTGCAGATCGGCAGCGGCCTCGTCAAAGCCGATGTGATACGACTCGCGGTGCTGGCCTTGCCAGCCACGGTCACAGGCGCATGGCTCGGCAAGCGGGTCTATCACGCGCTGAGCGACCGGAATTTCCGCGATATCGTGCTCGGCCTATTGTTCCTGTCCGGCGTGACGCTGGTCTGGAGCAGCATCGGCTGGAGCGGCATCGGCGCGCACTAATTTAGATTCTTGTTTTGACGCGTTTTCTTCACGCGAACCGGTATCCACCCACGGATCAAGTCCGAGGCCGTGCTTCGCTCGAAAACGCTCTGGATCGAGCCTGCAAACGCGACCATCGCTGCATAGCCGCCATGCGCGGCGCCGCAAGGCTGTATTTGTGGGAATGAATTCGATATCTCAGCTCCATGACCTCCCCTTCATTGTCACGCGAACGTCTCGGTCTGGCGCTGGGCTTTGTCGGCATGGCGATCTTCGGCGGCACGCTGCCGGCGACGCGGATCGCGGTCTCGGCAATCGACCCGATCGCCGTCACTGCGCTGCGCACCGCGATCGCAGGGCTGTGTTCGCTGGCGCTGTTGATCATGCTGCGCCGGCCGCTGCCGCCACGACGATTGTGGTTGCAACTCGTGATCGCCATGCTGTGCGTCAGCCTGCTGTTTCCATTCCTGATGGCGCTGGCGATGCAGACCGTTGACGCCTCGCATGGCGGCGTGGTGCTCGGAATCCTGCCGATCGCCACCGCGCTGGTCGCCGTCCTCATCACCCATGAACGGCCGCGACCGATGTTCTGGATCGCATCGATCGCCGGCACCGTGCTGGTGGTTGCGTTCACCCTGCGCCAGGGTGGTGGCGCGCTGTCGACCGGCGACCTGCTGCTGTTCGCCTGCGTCGCGGTGTCGGCGATCGGCTATGCCTATTCGGGCCGGCTCACCGCGGAGATGCCGGGATGGGAAGTGATCAGCTGGGTGCTGGTGATCACGCTGCCGGTTTCGCTGCCGATCGCGGCCTTCACGATGCCCGCGGACCTCGGTCACATCGGCCTCAAACCATGGCTTGCGCTGCTCTATGTCGCGCTGTTCTCGCAATGGATCGGTTTCTTCGCCTGGAATGCCGGCATGGCGATGGGCGGCATCGCGCGGGTGTCGCAGGTGCAATTGCTGCAGCCTTTCGTGACATTCGCGCTGGCCGTCTGGTTCAACGGCGAGACCATCACCTGGTCAATTCTGCTGTTCGCCGCCGCCGTGGTTGCGACGGTGGCGATCTCGACCCGCACCCGGCGCGACTCGGCGGCCGTGCCGAGCCGGGACAACACGCCAGCCTGGGGACGGTTGACGCCGGGGACCGAGTGAGCGCCTTCCCGACACACAGGCGTCGCAGGCGGCTTCCAGACATTCAATGCATCAAACACACGACATGGTTGGCTATTCCGCGTCGGCCAACGCCGGATTTTCCGCAACCAGTTCGGCCCGGCTCCGCTCCGACTTGATCGCGCGCACCAGTATCCGTGCGGTCTTCATGTGATCCGCCGTCACACATAACCGGATGATCTGGGCTACCGACACATCGCGCATCGCATCGTCGGAAATTTTCAAGGCGATTTCGAGCGCGCGCTTGATCGCGGCCTGATAGCGCTCGGCCTCAGGGGCCTTTTCCCTTTCCACGTCCCTTGCCGCACCGTGCCCACCTGCCGGCATCTTGTCGGCGATGGAACCGGCGGACGCACAAATTTCCCGGATCCGTTGCGCGGCTTCGATGTCCCCGAGCGGCCGGGCGTCCGCGACCTCCCAGATGTCGGGCTCCTGAGGTTCCTGAGGCTTCTGAAACCAGCGCATCACACGACGCCCCCGCGGTGACGGAAATATATTCCGGCACCGCTTCGCTTAGCAACCAAGGCGTTTTGTCGCTCACTCCACGCCTCAAGCTAGTGTGCGGGCGCGGAGTTCATCGCGGCACGCTTTTTCAGGAGCATTACCAGGAGGCTGAGGCTGACGTAAAACAACGTCAGAATGAAGAAGGCGTCGCCATAGCCCATCACCACCGCCTGGCGGTGAACGATCTCCGACAATTGCTTGAGCGCCATCAGCGAGGCGTCGCCGAGCCCCTGCATGCGATGGGTCAGCATGTTGAGCGTCTCGGTCGCGGTGGCGTTGCCCCAGTTCACCCGATCGTGCAAACGCGAGATATGCAGATCGGTGCGGTCGTTCAGCACCTCGTTGATGATGGCAAGGCCGACCGCGCCGCCGAGATTGCGCGTCAGGTTGAACAGGCCGGAGGCGTTCTTGACCCGGTCCGGCGGCAGGGTGCCGAGCGCGATATTGTTGGTCGGCACCAACGCACACATCAGGCCGATGCCGCGCAATATCTGCGGCATCAACAGCTCGTAGAAATCATAGTCGCGGGTCATCCACGTCATCTCGTAGGACCCCAGCGCGAAGACCACGAGACCGAACGCGATGACATAGCGCATGTCGAATTTGAGGATCAGCCGCCCCACGATCGGTGCCATCAGGAACATGGTGATGCCGGAAACGAACATGGTCTCGCCGATCATCAGCGCGTTGTAGCCGCGCACTTCCGACAGATAGCGCGGATACACATAGGTCAGGCCGTACAGCCCGATCCCGAGGCAGAACGAGATCAGGCAGCCAACGCCGAAATTGCGGTTGGCAAAGGCCCGGATGTCGACGATGGGTTCCCTTGCGGTCAGCACGCGATAGAAGAAAGCGATCCCGGAGACCGCGCCGACGCCGGCGCAAACCGCCACGGTGGTGTCCTGCAGCCATTCATATTGCGGACCCTCCTCCAGCACATATTCGAGCGAGCCGAGGAACCCCGCCATCGCGATCAGGCCGAACCAGTCGAAATGGTCAAGCAACCCGAAATCCGGCTCGTCGAAATCGACCAGCGCCCATACGCCGATGATGATGATCACGCCGGGGATGACGTTGATGAAGAACAGCCAGTGCCACGACAGCGCGTCAGTGATATAGCCGCCGACGGTGGGCCCGATGGTCGGCGCCAGTGTCGCGACCAGGCCGATGATCGGGCCGACGATATGAAACTTGCTGCGCGGAAACACCGTATAGGCCGATGCGAACACGGTCGGGATCATGCCTGCGCCCAAAAATCCCTGGATCGCGCGCCACAGGATCATCTGCTCGATCGAGGAAGCAAATCCGCACAGGAGGCTTGCCGCGGTGAAGCCCCCGGCCGAGATCACGAACAACAGCCGCGTGCCGAGCGCACGCGACAGGAAGCCGGACAGTGGAATCGCGATCACCTCCGCGATCAGATAAGCGGTCTGCACCCATGACACCTCGGTCCAGCTGGCGGACAGGCCGGCCTGGATCTCGGTCAGCGACGCCGAGACGACCTGGATGTCCAGGATCGACATGAACATCCCGAATACCATGATGAGAAACGCAAACAGCCGCCGTGGCGCAATCCGCTCGGACGGCGGCGCGGCGTTCATCGTCGACGGAGAAACGGCAGCGGCATCAGCCATGATCGGTCCAGATAGCTGTCGAGATCAGGAAGCGGCGCGGCGCGCGCGCATCACTGCGGATGGATCGCGCCCGGCGAATCCAGATCGGTATCGCTGTCGGCATCCCTGGCGGCTTTGTGGGTGTCGACGGTGGCATAGACCGACATGCCGGCGCGCAGCAGATCCTGCCGGGCGACATCGCGGGGCACGCGTACACGGACCGGCAGCCGCTGCACGATCTTGGTGAAATTGCCGGTGGCGTTGTCCGGCGGCAGCAGCGTGAACACCGAACCCGCGGCCGGCGAAATGCTGTCGACGACGCCCGCGAATTTGCGGTGGCCATAGGCGTCCACCGAGATCGTCACCGGCTGGCCGGGGCGAATCCGCCTGAGCTGTGTTTCCTTAAAATTGGCATCGATGAAGACGTCGTCGAGCGGCACCACGTTGCCGAGCCGTTGTCCGACCACGACGTAGTCGCCGGTCGAGACCAGACGGTTGGAGAAGGTGCCGTCCACCGGTGCGCGCACCGACGTGAAATCGAGATCGCGCCGGGCCCTCGCCAGCGTCGTCTCCAGTTCGGCGAGCTGAGCACGGGCCTCGGTCTGCTGCGCCCTGGTGACTTCGACGTTGTCGCGCGCCGCGTCATAGGCCGCCTGCGCCGATTTCACCGCCGCCAGGCCCTGGTCGCGCGCCGCTTCCGACACCTCGAAGGTGGCGCGCGAGGCGAATCCCTTGCCGCTCAGATCCTGCTGGCGATCGAAATCGAGCCCGGCGCGCTTGAGGCCGGCTTCCGCCGACACCACCTGCGCCTTGGCCTGATCGACCGAGCTTTCCAGCGCGGTGACCTGACGGCCGATACGATCGATGGTCGCCTGCTGGGTCGCGATCTTGGTGGTCGCGGCGTCCACCGCGATGCGGTAATCGCCGTCGTCGATTTTGAAGACGACCTCGCCGGCCCGCACCGGCGCGTTGTCGCCGACCAGGATCGCCGCAAGATGACCCGACACGCTGGCGCCGAGCGTGGTGTTGTTGGCCCGCACATAGGCGTCATCTGTCGAAACGTAAAAACGTCCGACCAGGAAATAATGCACGCCATAGGCTGCGGCGGCGAGCGCCACCAGCCCGATGATTCCGGGAAGAACGAGTTTGCGCATGCCGGGTTTCGGTGCAGCCGGCGTGGCGGCCGGTTCCCGGGCGATGGTCTGGTCCGGCGCTTCCGCCGCGCGGCGGCCAGCCACATCCTCCGGGAGATGCCCGGCCCGAGCCGCGGCTGCGTCCCGCGCCGGTTCGCCCTCCGCCGCACCCGGCCCAACACGGATAACCCGCGCCGCCTGGTCTCTCGCTGCGGCCATAAACGGCCTCCTCGCTGCAATAACGCGACCGAGGCCGTCAGCCCAAACCAGGCTCCGCAGCCTCGTCAGTTTCAAAATTAACATTGACCGAACGGTTCGGTCAAGATACTTCATGCAGGCACGTTATAGGGTGTCGGCTGCTTCCGTTGCATTGCACCGGCCGAAATATTCTCAGAGAAGATAAACTGATGGTTGCAGTTCATCCGACTACCCTTCGCCTCGTCGGGGACGAAGACAATTCGAAACGCCGCCAGATCCTCGACGGCGCCAGCAAGGTCTTCATGGATCGCGGTTTCGATGGCGCCAGCATGTGCGAAATCGCCCGTGCCGCCGGCGTCTCCAAGGGGACGCTTTACGTCTATTTCGCCGACAAGAACCGGCTGTTCGAAGCCATCGTGGAAGAGGAAACCATCGAACACAGCAAGGTCGCCTTCAATTTCGATCCCGAGCGCGACGTTCCCGCCACGCTTCGGGAATTCGGCCAGGCCTATATCCGGTTGCTGTGCCGGCCCGGTGGTGGATCGGCGATCCGCACGGTGATGGCGATTGCCGAGCGAATGCCGGAGGTCGGCCGCCGCTATTATGAAAATGTATTGGAAAAGACCATCGGCCGCCTCGCCGCCTATCTCGAGGTGCATGTGCAAACCGGCGAGGTTGCGATTGACGACTGCACGCTCGCGGCCTCGCAATTCATGCTGATGTGCCAGGCGTCGCTGTTCCTGCCGTTCATCTTCCAGGCCGCGCCAGCGCCGTCGGATGAACGCATTGCACAGGTGATCGAAAGCGCGACGCGGATGTTTCTCGCGGCCTATCGCGCGAAGGCTGGATGACTAGCGGCGTGAGCGCCCGTTCAGATCAGTTCTTGGTGTGCTGGCGACGTTTACGAAAGCCTGCATACAGGCTCGCCGCCGCCAAGGCATAAAGCAGCCATTGCACGCTATCGTTCACTGAATCAGGCAACACCAAGGAGGCGATGCCGAAACACAGCGTCGCCATGAGCGAAAGCGGACGCCACGGGATCTCGAAGTTTCGTCTGCGTGCAAGCTTCCATTGTCGCAATTCTTCATCGACCGAAGAAAACTCGCTTTGTTGCGACAGGCGCACAGGCCGCTCGATCGAAGGCTCGGTAGACGGGACCCTTATGGCTTGTGCGACGCTTTCGGTTGTCCTCATCGAACAACCGGACGAAGGCGGTGGATTCCCACGACGGCCAAACGATCTGTGGCTCACCAATTGCCCCTTCCTCGGCGTAGCGGCCATTGGTGCAATCATCGGGTTAAGGGTCGTTTAACATCCCATTGAAATTGTTATGCGTTTCCCGTCGTAGAGCCTGGTGCGATGCCGATGTGAGTCAACGCCCCCGCTCTACTCGTCCTCGTCGTCTTCCTGTCTGACTTTGGCGCGCTTCGGCGATGGCTTGCCGAGCGATCCCGTGACCATTGGCTCGCGCGATGCGTAGGGATTGCGACCTGCCGCGCGGGCTGCGACTTCCTCACCCGAGACGGCGTCAGGCTCGCAGATGACCGGCCGGCGTGGGCGGCGCATCAGGTCAACGTGGATATGGTTATAGTGATAGACGTTGGAGCCCGGCGCCAGCACGGTGGTGAATTCGCGGCACGCCGCAGCCTGCACGTCGCGCAGGAAGCCCTGCTCTTCCGGCACGCCCCTCCAACCCGTCTCCACCGAAATGCGCCGGCCGTCGGCCAATGTGAACGCCGCGATATCCAGCGCATTGCCGAAGGCGTGTTCGGAAATATGCGCATTCGGATTGCCGTTCATGCCGCGGCAGGAATAGGCCGAGATCTGCTTGATCTCGACGACGCGCGCGCCGAACCAGCGCATGGCGGCGGGCTGCACGGAATCGGCCAGCCAGTGATCGAGGGCTGAAACAATCGGACAGGCGAGCGTCGCGGTCGGTTTTATGGCGACAGGGCCGAACGCGGTGACGGAATTGCCCGGCGCGGGGCCGGGGCCAAGTCGTGGCGAGCTTGCTGGAAGACTATACGGACGGATGCCCGGTTGCGTCGCAGGTGGCCGACTTTCCGCGGGCGGATAGATTTCATCTTGCTGCGGAGCAACGCCCGGCGCGGCGAGCGAGACCGGACCGCCTGATGGCGTGGCATAGCCGGGTTGGCGCGTCGGATAAGGCGACATCTGCGACGGAGGCGGCTGCGAGATCGGCCAGCGCGGCTGGTTGCCGATATTGCCGGGCGGCCGCAGATCGTCATCGGCGAAACCGAAACTGGAACTGCTCTCGCCGAGCGCGGCAACCCTGAGCGGGAATTCCGCACCGCAAACGCCGGGACCGGAAATCGGATCGATCCGGACCAGTTCGGCATTTTCCTTGACGGCGCCGGATTTCAGGCACGCAATTTCGGCCTCGGCCCGCCAGGGTTCGCGCTCCTGGGTCTGAAAAAGCCCGCGACCGCACCCCGCTAGCGAAACAAGGACGAAGGAGCCGACGAGATACAAACGAACTCCGCGCGTCATCCGCGCAACTTCAATGAATTTATTTAAGGACTCTTCAACGCATTGATTTCACGACTTTTTAACCACGCCACCCCGGTCGCGGCGGGAACCCGGATCGCGATAGAGCAGCAACGCTGGCTTTTTCTTGCGGGAACGACGTGCCAGCATGCGCGTTACAACGGTCTGCGACGAGAACCAGGGAGATATCCCATGACTTTCGCCAGCAAATATCCCGTGACTTTCGCCAGCAAATTGAGCGTCATTGCCGCCTATATTGCTTTCGCCTTTGTCGGCGCAATCGTGCTCGGCATGTTCTGAAAATCAATACGTTACAGATTCCACGCGCCCGGCGGCCCCGATCGTTCCAGCCGCCGGGCGTGTTTTGCAATGCTGATAACGATCGGAAATTCGCGCCGCGGAATTCCGCAGGGCCCCACGTCAATTCCAGGATCACGGCTGCGCGGGGGCCTGGCGAGAGGTGGCCAGCCTTGGCGGTGTTGCGCCGATCCGCCGCCAGGCATTCCCGGAGCAGAAAAAACGGCCGAGCGCGCAGGCTTCGACCCAAAGTGAATCCGGCCCCTTCAGTGTCATGGTCGCGTAATAAGTATTGCCGCTGTCACGGCTGTAGATGTTGCCGTACCATTCGGAATGCGTCTTCGACTTCATGCCGACCAACACCGTCTCGCGCTGGGCGTTGGTCGAGGGGTCGAGCACATAGCCGCACAGCGCCTGGCCACACGGCTCGATCCGAACCAATCCGTTGCCTTCGGTCTGCCAGTCGCCGAGCGGCGTATCGACCGGCTGCGCTGGTTCCTGGTGCACCGCCTTGGAGATCCGCGGCGCGAGCGGCACCGGCGGCAATGCAGGGCCCGCGGGCATGACCGCAGGCGCGGGCGGCATCACGGTTGCCGTTGTTATCGGCTGAACCGGTGGCGATTGAATCTGTTGCGGTTGCGACGGTGACGACGCGACCGCAGCGACCGGGTGTGGCGGCGTTGCCGGAGGTACGCAGGCGACGGGTTGCATGGACGACGGAGACGCCGGCGGCGCAACCGGGGCCGCGACCGGCGCGGGCGAGAGATCGCCGGCATCGTCATCATCGCGGTCGCGCCATCCGCGCTGCTCGTAAACGCCCGGGATCGATATCGAGACACAAGACGCCGAGCGGCAATGCCTTGAAGCTTCGATGTGGACACGGTGTCCACCGATCACGAATGAAAATGAATCACCGGCGCAGGCGGGCGAGCCGAGCAGCATCAAGCCGACAAGGACGTAAAATCGCTTCATGAAATCTCTCCGGGGCCTGCTCGGTAACACTGGGCCGCGGCAGGGATTTTCGATGTGATTTGAGTCACCCGGGATCAGCGGTCACGCGGCCGGCCGCTCGGCATCGCCATGTGACGCGCATCATAGAGCGCGGCGTTCCGCGGACGTAGGGTCTGGCGAATTCGCGGGGATGTCGAACTCACCAGCCACCAACGGAGGCTCTCATGAAGAAGCTCTATATTGTCGCGGCGCTGTTGATGGCGAGCACGGCCGCCCACGCCGGCAACTCGATCTCCTTCGACATCGAGGGACACCATATCCATATCGCGGTGCCCAGGCATTGCAGCTCGCTGTCGTGCCTGCAGATATCGGCGCCCGGTCTTTCCGGCGCCGATTTCAGCTCCACGGGAGACGACGACACCTACGATGACAAATACGACAGCAATGACAGCGACAACTCACCGGCGCCCGTGCGGAAAAACGCGCCCGCTCCGGCCATGCAGGCCGCCGCGCCGGCGGCCCAGGCCAACGCCCCTCAACAACCGACGGCGGCGCAACCGCCGGCTCCCGCTGCGAGCACGACCGTGCCCTCCGAGACGACCGCTTCCACCGCTGCGGTGGCGCCGGCTGCACCGCCCGTTGTTCCAGCGCCAGTCGCTCCCGCACCCGTCGCGTCCGCGCCAGCGCCGGTTGAAGCGGCAGCACCCGTTTCGGATCCGAACAGCCCGATCGGCGTCTGGGCCACCGAAGAGAACAAGGGCAATGTTCGCATCGAGCCGTGCGGTCCCAATCTCTGCGGCTATGCGGTAAAGACCGGCGAGAAAATCCTGATCAGCATGAAGCCGTCGGGCTCGAAATGGAGCGGCCGGATTCACGACCCCGACAGCGGCAGCAACTACGACTCGACGATCGCGATGAAGGGCGCCAATGCCCTGAAAGTCCGGGGTTGCGCATTCGGCGGCATGTTCTGCGGCGGCCAGACCTGGAAGCGCGTCAGCTAGGAATCCGAAAAAGGCAGGCACCCGCCTTCCAAAAAGATCGCGCTCGTGGCGGCGGAATTTCTCGAGATCAGACGCCACGCCCCTGCAAATCCGGGACGTGGCGTCCAATCGTTTTTGCCGTATACAACGATGTTGCTGTCTGCGTTCATACGGCATTCAGCAGGCGGAGTCCTCAATCCCCCGGACTGACGTGCGAATCCCAGGCAATCCAGGGCGGGCATCGTGATGAGGCATCGGCTTTCGCTGGTCACCTGGCTTGCATTTCTCCTGCTGGGTGGCGCAACCGGTGCCGATGCGAAAACTGTTCCGATCGCAGCCGGACCGGTGCCGGTCGTCGGCACCGTAACGTCCGGCCTGATACGACTGGCGCAGGCGGCGCCAGCGCCGGCAGCAGCGCCCGCTGAGGCGCAACCGGCTGACGACGAGCCGATCGGAAACGTCGCGACATTGACCGGCACGGCGACCGTGACCCGCCACAACGCGCCGACGCCGCTCAAGCTGCAAGACGACATTTTCCTGAACGATGTGCTGCAGACTTCGGCGAATTCGACGCTCGGCGTCACCTTCAACGACGCCACCACGTTCAATCTCACCGCCAACGCCAGGATCACCGTCGATAATTATGTCTATCAGGAAGGCGGCAAGCACAACAGCGCGCTGTTCGATATCGCCAAAGGCACGGTCGCGTTCGTCGCCGCCGAGGTCGCCCATAGCGGCGACATGAAGATATCGACGCCGACCGCAACGCTCGGCATTCGCGGCACCACCGGCCTTGTCGAGGTGCCACAGGGCGCCGCTGCCAATAATCCGAACAACGTCGCGATCAAGCTTTATCCCGACGCCGATGGCCGGGTTGGACGGATCGAGGTAAACGACCGCAATGGCGTGCGGCTCGGCGCCCTGACCCAGGGATCGAGCGGCTTCACCATCCGACGCGGCGCAGGCGGGCGCTTTACCGCGACCGCCCTGGTGATCTCGCCACAGCAGGCGCTCCGCGACCAGGGCATCGTGCACCAGGTTCATGCCGCCCAGAACGTCGGCCGCCAGATCGTCACCCGGCAGCGCGCGCTACGCCAGGCCAACCCGAACCGGAATCATTTGCGCAACAATCCCGCACGTCAGCCCGGCCTGCAACGACAGAACGGCTTGCCGCAAACACCAGGTCAGAATCGGCAAGGGCAAAATCGGCCGAGACAAAATCAACCGGAGCAAAACCGACAGCCCAACCAGCCGCAAAACCGTGAACTGAACCGCGGCCAAAACGGTGGACAATTGCAACCGCCGCCCAGCGCCCCGCGCAGAGCAACTGCGCCCGCAAACGCCCCGGCCGTGCGGCAACCCGCTCCGCCGCGGCCCGGCGTGCAAAGGGGCGGATTCCAGCGGCCCGGATTTGGAAACCGGCCCGCGCTGCAACGGCGAGCACCGCCCAAGGGCAGGCAAGAGAAGGAACGGCGGTGAGTAAACGTCCCGGACGCATTGCCGTCCGGGAAAAGAGTTCGCGCCGTTACGCCGGCTTGCGCAACAACGGTTCACCGGCACGGATTCGCGCGCCGTCCGCAATGTTGTCGCAAAATTCAAAATGGTCCG
>JAGXAF010000021.1 GCA_018971675.1 Bradyrhizobium sp. | reverse complement strand
TCCACATCATGCTTCCATGAGCAGAACTTTTGGCTCAATTCTCTGGGCGTCCTCGCTTGCATTGGCATATAAATCGTCGCCCTCGCGCTGGATGGTCGTGCGCGCTCAAACGGACGCGAGCGGATCAGCGACATTCTGACGCAATTCCCTGGCCCTATCGGAGCACAGAAAACCCGCTGCCGGGTTGAGTCGGCAAGCGGGTTGAGCATAGAGGGAAGGAGCACTTTCAGGCTGGAACCATGCTCGAGGGGTTCTCCAGGCGCGCCGTCTATGCCACCCGAACAGAGTTCAGGAAGTTGTTGACCTCCGCCTTGAGCCGGGCGCTATCGCGCGACAGCGTTTGCGCGGCGGACAGCACCTCGGACGAGGCAGTTCCGGTTTCCGCAGCTCCGCGCTGGAGATTGCCGACATTCGAGGAGACTTCCTGTGCTCCCTGGGCAGCGTGCTGCACATTGCGGGAAACTTCCTGGGTGGTCGCGCCCTGCTGCTCGATGGCAGCCGCGACCGTGGAGGAGATTCCCGAAAGCTTTTCGATGGAATTGCGGATTTCGTTGATCGCCACGACGGATTCCTGGGTAGCGGATTGGATGCCGGTGATCTGCTGACCGATTTCACCAGTCGCCTTCCCGGTTTGTGCGGCGAGTGCCTTCACTTCCGAGGCAACGACCGAAAACCCGCGGCCGGCTTCCCCGGCGCGCGCGGCCTCGATGGTGGCGTTCAGGGCGAGGAGGTTGGTCTGACTCGCGATATTGTTGATGATCTCGACGATATCGCCGATACGCGCCGCCGCGCTCGACAGTGCGCTGACGCGCTCCGTCGCCGCGTGCACCTGATTGACGGCATCGCCCGCCATGCGCGCTGATTCCTGCACCTGGTGGCCAATTTCGTGAACCGAGGCGGTCATCTCCTCCGCGGCTGAGGCCACCGAATTGACGTTCGATGAGGCTTCGTTCGAGCCGTTGGCGACGCGTGCGGCAAAATCCTTTGCGCGATCGGCGTTCGACGCGAGCGTGGTTGCGGACGCTTCCAGTTCGGTCGCTGACGTCGCGACAGCCTGAACGATCTCGCCGATCGCCGCCTCGAAAGAATTGGCGATTTTCGTCATGTCCGCCTTGCGCTGAACGTCGGCCCGGCGTTGCGTGGAATTGACTTCTTCCCGACTGAATCGAATCAGCGTCTGCACGGTCTGAAGATTGCGAAGCGCCACACCGATTTCGTCGTCGCGTTTGATTTCGATACGATTATCGAACTTGTCATGGACGAGGTTCAGCATCGTTTCGTTCAGATGACACATCGGCTCTTCGAATGCACGCAGAGTTTGGCGTCCAACGATCCCGCCAGCCGCGACTCCGGCAATAGCAAGAAGGCCGAGGACGAGGCTCCACGTCCCGCCAGCCGTGATTGCCCCCAGTACCCCGCAAGCGAGAAGAAAAGCCGCCTGCAGCGCGATCAGCGTTGTCATTCGCGCCCGCATGGTATGGGTGAACATACCGAAACGATCGAAGAACGATCGTTTCCGGATGATGCCGGCATCGATCCGATATTGATGCGGCCGCTTTTCGCGAATGGCTGCATAGACTTCTTCTGCCAAGGCACGCTGGTCGGCGGCAAGCGTGGTGCGGATCGAGGTATAGCCGGTGACCTGCCCGTTCGTGCGAATCGGCGAGGCGGTCGCCAGCACCCAGTAGAAGCCGCCGTTCTTGCGGCGATTCTTGATCGCGCCGACCCAGGGCTTGTCAGCCTTCAGGGTCTCCCAGAGATTTTCGAATGCCTCCGGCGGCATGTCTGGGTGGCGGACGATGTTGTGCGCCTTGCCCATTAATTCCTCGGGTGTGAACTCCGCTGCGTCGATGAAGTCCTGATTGACGTAGGTAAGACGGCCTTTGAGATCGGTCCTGGAAACGATTAGCGTTTCGTCGGAGATGGGATATTCGGCGTCGGTAACCGGAAAATTCTTGCGCACGGGGGACTCGTTGATCCGTTCTGGTTAAAGTAAGCATCATGCCCGATGCGCCGCTATGACGCGATTCGCGAAGAATTGCGTGAGTAGAGATCGCTACGGGCCTCTTAGCCACCGACGCCTGTGAGAGCGACGGCTCTACCTGTGATAGAGTGAAAAGCATCATCCACGATATTTGTTTAAAATAGATTTATGGACACAGAGATTGATGTTGGCCGAGCCATGAGTCTGTTTCCGGGTACAGGTTGCCAAGGAGGTCTTCTGTGAATTTTCGAACGCACTCGATTCTGAGCGCGCTTTTCTTCTTTGCAGTCAGCATTGAAGGGGCAAATGCGGAGTGTGTGTGCCAGTGCGTCAACGGCCAAATGCAGCCTCTTTGTCAGAGCTCGATTGATCTGCCTCCGATTTGTCCTCCGACCATTTGCCCGCTCAACGCACCGTCGATCGCGCCAATCAATCCTCCGACCGTTCCACCCGTGGGTACATCGCAATGTCATCAGGCACGCGTTTGCGACACCTTCGGAAACTGTCGGTGGCAGCAGGTTTGTCGATAGTTGCGGAAAGCAAAGGCGGCGGCGATCAACTGCCTTGGTACAGTTGGGTGGGCTCGAACCACCGACCTCCTGTTCCACAGACAGGCGCTCTAACCAACTGAGCTACAACTGCATCCTGGCCGGCCGCGAAAGGGGCCGAACGGGGCGGAAACTAGGTGCAACGCCGGGCTTTGGCAAGCCGGAACGCGGGCGGTGCCGGCTTCGTTTCGGCGGGTGGGGGGAAAGCCATGATCAGCGCATTCGCGGTCAGGAAACGCGGCACGAGCGCTGCCTCGATCACCGGCGAACGACCCGCACCTGCCGCAAGCGAAAGGCCCGGACTCATCGTCCGGGCCTCCGGCAGAAGGCATCGCCATCTCTTGATAGAATCGGCTCCGGCCGATCAGGCGGCGGGCTTGAAGATCTTCGAGGCGTTGGTCTTGATCGGTTCGGCGCTGTCGGTGGCGACCTTCTGGGTCAGCTCGGTGAGTTCCCTTGTATGGGCGGTGAAAGACTCGAACTGGTGGCGGGCATGCGAGGTCCACAGCTCCAGCGCCTCCGAGGGCGATTTGACGCCGACCAGCGACTGCGCGAAGTCGAGATTGGCGGAAGCCGCCTGCTTCATCATCTCCATCACCTTGGCGGAATAATCCCGGGCGCCGTTACTTAACACCGAGAACACCGCCTCGATGGTGTCGTTGCTGGTTTCGGCGGCATCCTTGAACCGGGCGTAATTGTCGCGCGCCTGCGAGACGCCCTTTTCGGCGAACGCACGTACCTGCTCGGGAATTTCAAACGGGATAACGGAGGGCGAGAACGGATCGGAGTTTGCCATGGCATGGGTCCCTTTGAATGGTGTGATCTGCCGCGGGGCGCGGCAGGCTGGTCGATGAGGTCGGACTGGAATCAGGTGCGCGCAGTAGTCCCTTTCGGGCGCCGCCATTAAACACCATTATCATGTCACTTTTGTGCAACGCAATGTAAGTTGATGTGCAATGCCGCATTTGTGACATGCGCGGCGGGCTTGCCTCATCGATCCCAAATATTCCATTCCGGCTATTCCATCCCGGCTATTCCGTTCCGGCGTACCCGGGATAGAAGCTGACAATTCGGCTGGAATCGGCGCGTTCAGACCCGATTCGGGCAAATTCCGCGCGGGTTCGGAATCCGGTTTTTCAGTTGCGGGGCCTGGCGGCCTCCATCGCGGTGCGGCCGAAAATCCGGCCCATCTCGCCGGCCTGCTCCGCCAGTGAGCGGGTTTGGGTCTGCACATATTCGCCGTGCAGCCGTATCATTTCGGGCAAATCCTTGGCATGCAGCAACGCCTCGGCGTAGTCCAGCGAGGCTTGCACGTTCTTCTCCGCATAGGAAAACGCTGTGGTGCCGATGTCCCTGGCGCCGGCGTGCATGGTGGCGCCGCGCTCCTCGATCGAGCCGGCGGTCCGCTCGGCAGTGCTGAAGAATTTCTCGAACGCCTTTCGGGCCTGATCGAAGCTTGCTTCCGCCATCGACCGCATTTCCTTCGGAGTTTCGAAATGTCGGTTGTCGCTCATGGTCGCGCTCCTGTTTCCGCCTGAAGGGCCCGTTTTCAACGCCGCTTCAGGGCTTGCGATAGCCCCCGCTCGCCCGCCTGACCCGCGATGCGAACCCATGCGCCGGGACAACGCATCGCCCTTCTCCTCCGTTCTCAACCGGAGCCGAAGAAATCGGTTCCGGTCGGCGTCCGCCAACGCCCGGCGCGAGGCCCGCGAGATGGTTCGGCTCGATCTGGTCAAGGTTATCCCGCCACGGACGATCCAGGCTGCCGCTCAGCCGTGGACCTGCCCTGCGCTGCGGGCGATACTGGCGATTCGTCAGGCTGCGTCATCGCTGGGCCGACGATCAAACCAGAACTGCCGGTCAACCGATCTGGAAACGCCCGTGGAAAAGCCCGAGCCATTATCCGAGGAATCGTCCGGCGAAATAGCGCAGGAAACCTCGAAGAACGTGCTGCCGTTTCGGCCGGTCAACGAGAGCCGGCCGCCGTTGCTGACGCCGGTTGAAATCCGCACCTTCCACGAGCTCGCCCGCCAGCTGGCAGAGCGGCTCGAAAAGGTCAGACCGGAAGCGCTACCACCGGCAGATGCGCGCGAAGCATCCGCCGCCGCTGTCGTCGACCAGCCGGCGCGGCTGAAAAATCCTGAAATCACCAGCCAACCGCCGAGCTGGCTGACGCCGCCTGAACCGCCTGCGCGCGGCGAAGGCCGCCGCGACCGGGCGCTGCTCGATCTGTTGCCGGTCGGCGTCTTGATCTACCGGTTCGACCAGTTGCTCCATGCGAATTCCGCGTTTCTGCGGCGGATGGGCTATGCCGATCTCCAGGCGCTGCAACAGGCCGGCGGCCTCGATGCGCTTTATGTCGAACCCGGCGTGTCCAGCGGCAGCAGCACATCGGATACCGGCAAGCCCGTGACGATTTCCGCGGCGCAGGTCTCCCACACCTTGCCCGCGACCACCGACGCGCGACTCCACACCATCACCTGGGACGGCGACCCGGCGCACGCTCTGATCTTCTCGAACGCCGCGAACGCCGATATTCCCGCGATCCTCGACGGACCCCTGCCCGTCGGCCACGCCGGTGCCGGGGAGCTTGACGCCATTCTCGACGCCACGGCCGAGGGCATCCTGATGTTCGATGCCGAAGGCCATATCAATTCGACCAACCGCGGCGCCGCGACGCTGTTCGGCGATGACGGCGCCGAACTGATGCGGCGCAATCTCATCGATCTGTTCGCACCGGAAAGCGTACCGGCGGTGGAGGACTATTTCGCAAGCGTCAAAGGCGCGGAATTCGCCGGCCTGTTCGAGCAAGGCCGAGACGTGGTGGCGCGTGGGCGCGGCGGCGAATCGATTCCGGTCTCGATGACGATGGGGCGCACGCGGCCGACGGGACCGAATTTCTTCGCGGTGCTTCGCGATCTTTCGCAGGCCAAAAACAGCGAGAGCGAATTACGCGAAGCGCAGTGTCGCGCCGATCGCGCCGCCGACGCCAGGGCCGACCTGCTGGCGAGAATCAGCCATGAAGTCCGCACGCCGCTCAACGCCATCATCGGCTTTGCCGAAGCGATGATCGGCCAGCGCTTCGGCGCTCTCGGCGATGAGCGGTATGTCGAATATTTGAAGGGCATCCGGGCGTCGGGCGAGCGCGTGATCGCCCTCATCAACAACCTGTTCGATATCAGCCGGATCGAGTCGGGCAAGCTCGATCTCGCCTTCACCAGCCTGAACCTCAACCAGTTGGTCGAGCAATGCGTCGCCGTAATGCAGCCGCAGGCCAATTGCGAACGCGTCATCATCCGCACCTCGCTCACACACGGGCTGCCGCAGGTGACAGCGGACGCGCACGCACTGCGCGAGATCACGCTCAACCTGATCGGCAATTCGATCTATCTGGCCAATGCCGGCGGGCAAGTCATCATCTCGACCGCGTTGTCCGATTTGGGGGGCGTGGTGCTGCGGGTGCGCGATACCGGCCAGGGTCTCAACGACGATGAAGTGGCCGCCGCGATGGATCCGTTCCGTACGCCAGCGCCGTCGGATCAGTCCGCCGGCAACGCCGGCATCAACCTGTCGCTGACCAAGGCACTGGTCCAGGCCAATCGCGCCCGCTTCCAGGTCAAGGCCGGCGGCCACCCCGGCACGCTGATCGAAGTGCTGTTCCCGCGCGCGATGGAGCAGGCGTAAGGCCAGATAGGCGAAGGGCGGCGCCGTACCGATCGACGACAATGAAACGCAGACAAACCGCAAGGCTTTCAAACTGCAAGGCTTTGGATGCGGGCCGGTCCTCAGGAATTCTTCAGCGCGACGTGAAACTCGGCCTCGGTCCTCGACTTCACTTCGTCGAGCGTGACGCCATCGGCGAGTTCGATCAGCGCCATGCCGCCCTTGCCGTGCTTGTCGATGGTGAAGACCGCGAGGTCGGTCACCACCATGTCGACGACCTTCTCGCCGGTCAGTGGCAGGCTGCACTTCTTCAGGAGCTTGGGGCCGTCCTTGGCGGAATGCTCCATCACCACCACCACGCGCTTGACGCCGGCGACCAGGTCCATGGCGCCGCCCATGCCCTTGACCATCTTGCCGGGGATCATCCAGTTGGCGAGGTCGCCATTTTGCGCCACCTGCATCGCGCCGAGGATCGACAGGTCTATATGTCCGCCGCGCACCATGCCGAATGAATCGGAACTGGAGAAATAACTGGTTGTCGGCAATTCGCTGACCGTCTGCTTGCCGGCATTGATCAGATCGGGGTCTTCCTCGCCCTCATAGGGAAACGGTCCCATGCCGAGCATGCCGTTCTCGCTTTGCAGGTTCACGTCAATGCCGTCTGGAATGTAGTTCGAAACCAGCGTCGGAATGCCGATGCCGAGGTTGACGTAATAGCCGTCGCGCAATTCCCTGGCGGCGCGAGCGGCCATCTGTTCCCGGGTCCAGGCCATGATGATCTCCTGCTTGAGCGCTTATCTCAGTGGCATGATCTGATCGGAAAACCGGTTCCCACTTTTCCGGATCATGCGTCAGGCCGCGGGACGCGGTCTTGTGTTGCGGAACTCGATGCGCTTTTTGGCGCTGCCAACCTCGACGATGCGCTTGACGAAAATTCCGGGCGTATGGATGTGGTCGGGATCGATCTCGCCGGCCGGCACCAGATGCTCGACTTCGGCGACGGTGACTTTTGCCGCGGTCGCCATCATCGGATTGAAGTTGCGCGCGGTCTTGCGGTAGACCAGATTGCCGGCGGTATCGCCTTTCCAGGCATGGACGATGGCGAGGTCGGCAAACAGGCTGCGCTCCATCAGGTATTTCTCGCCGTCGAATTCCTTCACTTCCTTGCCTTCGGCGATCAGCGTGCCGACGCCGGTCCGGGTGTAGAAGGCCGGGATGCCGGCGCCGCCGGCGCGGATCCGTTCGGCCAGGGTGCCCTGCGGATTGAATTCGAGTTCCAGTTCGCCAGCGAGAAACTGCTGGGCGAACAGCCTGTTCTCGCCGACATAGGATGAGATCATCTTCTTGATCTGCCGCGTCTCCAGCAGGCGGCTTAGCCCGACGCCGTCGACGCCGGCATTGTTGGAGACCACGGTCAGGTTCTTGACGCCGGAATCCCGGATCGCGTCCGACAGCGTCTCGGCGATTCCGCAGAGGCCGAAACCACCCGACATGATCATCATGCCGTCCTTCAGAACGCCGTCGAGTGCCGATTTGGCGTCGGGGTAAACCTTGTTCATGAAAGTAAGACCTGATCGGATGAGGGGTGTCTGCCGTCGCGGATATGACAGTTCCTCGACAACGGCATGGACAACTGACCCTTGGATTATTAGGCGAAATCTTCGCGACCCGTCAATGACGGGAGATTTACACCAAAGGTGGTAGAGCGCCGCCGTGGCCTTGAAAGCGTATGGCCTTGAAAGCGTCAAGAAAACCCCGCAAATTGCGGGGGTTGGCAAGGATCCCTCGGGATGGCTCTCTCGGGATGGCTCCTGGCTCGACGACGGCGACCCGGTCAGGATATGTCATTGACGATGGCCCAAGGAATGAAGCGCCTGGGGATGCCGGTTGCGGCGTTGCTCGGCGCGGCGCTGATCGGCCTGGTCACGATGTCCTGGTTCATCAACCGGGACGCGTTGCGGCAGGCCGTCGAAGCGCAGATCCGGGCCGTTACCGGCCTCGACCTGGTGGTGAAGGGCGATATCGACATCTCGGTGTTTCCGGGAAGCTACATCTCGTTTCATGACGTCGGGTTCAAGGGCGGCGGCACCGCGGACCCCGCGCTCAGCGTCGACGTGCTGACCGCGAATTTGCGATTGCTGCCTTTGCTGCTGCAGCGTTTCCAGATCGCCGACGTCATGATGTTGCGGCCGCATATCCATGTCGTCCGCGAGGCCGACGGCGAGAGCAACTGGACGCCGTTCATCGAGACCATCGCGCGCACCATGAAACCGGGTGCCGACAACCAGGTGTCGTTCTCGGAAATCCGGATCGAGGACGGCGTTCTGGCTTACGAAGACGCCGCCAATCACGTCAGCGAGGGCCTCGACGATATCGATCTTTCGCTGGCATGGCCGTCGATCTCGCGCTCGTTCGCGGCGACCGGGCAGTTTGACTGGCGCGGCGAACGCGTCGACGGCGCCATCAGCGTCAGCGACTTCGTGGCGGCTTTGTCCGGCGACCGCTCCGGCCTGAAGGCGCGAATTACCAGTGCGCCGTTGAAACTGGCGTTCGACGGCACCGTCGCCGATCGCACCAGCATGATGATGGAAGGCACGCTGACCGTCGACTCGACTTCACTACGCAACGCCATGCGCTGGACCGGTCGGGCACCGCCGGGCAGCGGCGGGTTCGGCCGCTTCGCGCTGAAGGCACGTGCCAATGTGGTCGGCCCCTCGATCGCGCTCACCAACGTCAATGTAGAACTCGACGGCAATGTCGCCGAAGGCGTGATGACCTACTCCGACAACGGCCGCCAGACGCTGCAGGCGACGCTTGCGGCCGGCGCACTCGATTTGACGCCCTATGTCTCGACCTTCCGGCTGCTCGCCAGCGGCGCGCGTGACTGGAACCGGCAATTGTTCGACCTCAACGCGCTGTCCGCGACCGATCTCGACATGCGACTGTCGGCGGCCAGGGTCACGGTCGGATCGACCAGACTCGGGCGAACGGCACTGGGCGCCAATCTGCGCGGTGGCGCGCTGGCGCTGAGCGTCGCCGAAGCGCAGATGTATGGCGGCATTGCCAAGGGCTCGTTCGGAATCGCGCGCGCCGATGCCGATGCCGACGTCAAGGCCCAGTTCCAGTTCACTGATGTCGACCTGCAGGCCTGCGCCGCCGAACTGTTCGGCATCACCAAACTGTCCGGCCGCGGCAACATCAACGTCTCGCTGACGGCATCCGGCTCGAGCCCGTTCGGGCTGGCGCAATCGCTCGACGGCACTGCGACGCTGAATGGCCATGACGGCATGATCGCGGGCTTCGATGCCGAGCAATTGCTCAAGCGGCTGGAGCGCAGGCCTTTGTCGGGCGGCGGCAATTTCCGCAACGGCTCGACGGCCTACAACACCCTGACCATCGCGGTGAAGTTCGCGGAGGGCATCGCGACCGCCCAGGATATACGCCTGGAGGGGCCCGCCGCGCGGCTGACCTTGACCGGAACCGCCTCGGTGCCGACGCGCGAATATGATTTGAAGGGCATCGCGAGCCTGGTTGCGGCGTCGAACACCACGCCGGGATTTGAGCTGCCCTTCGTGGTACAGGGTCCGTGGGACGATCCGCTGATCTTCCCCGATCCGGAAAGTCTGATCCGGCGCTCCCCGGCGTCCGCGCCGCTGCTTGATGCGGTCAAGGACAAGAAGACCCGCGACGCCGTGCGCGCGGTGCTCGATGGGTTTGCGGGTGGCCGCGCAAAACCGGCAAACCCCGATGCCGTGGCGCCCGCGCCGGCATCGGCACCTGCGGCGGAAGCCGCGAAGCAGAACTAGAGCCGTTTCCGTTCCGATGGAATCGGAACGGGGCTCTAGATTCTCGTTTTGACGCGTTTTCTTCACGCGAACCGGTATCCACTTCGCTCGAAAACGCTCTTAGGCGGCCTCCTCTCTTCGACAGGCTCCGGCTACAATGGCGCGGCGCTCCTGGTCTGGGCGCTCGACAGCTTCGAGGCCAGCGACGCCACCACGATGACGACCGCGATCAACCCGATCACCAGCGTGCAGATCGCGTTGATCTCGGGTTTGACGCCAAGTCGCACCTCCGAATAAATTCGGATCGGCAGCGTCTCCGAGCCCGGGCCGGTCGTAAAACTCGCGATCACAAGATCATCCAGCGACAGCGTGAAGGCGAGCATCCAGCCGGCAATGATCGCAGGGAGGATTCGCGGCAGCGTCACGGCGACAAAGGCGCCGACCGGATCGCAGCCGAGGTCCATCGCCGCCTCCTCCAGACTGCGATCGAGCGAGCCGAGCCGCGACTGCACCACCACCGCGACGAAACACAGGGTCAGCGTGGTATGGGCAACGGTCACCGTCCAGAACCCGCGCCCGGCATTGATCGCCACGAACAACAGCAAGAGCGACAGCCCGGTGATGACTTCGGGCATCACCAGTGGCGCATAGAGCATGCCGGAAAACAAGGTGCGGCCCTTGAAGCGCTCGCCGCGCGACAACGCGACCGCGGCCAGCGTGCCCAATAGCGTCGCGATCGTGGCGGAGGACGCCGCGACGCGGAAGCTCATCCAGGCCGCGTCGATCATCGCGCGATCGTTGAAGAACTCGGCATACCAGCGCAGCGACCACCCGCCCCACACCGTCACCAGCCGCGAACCGTTAAACGAATAGATCACCAGGACCGCGATCGGCAGGTACAGAAAGGCGAGCCCCAACGCCAGCGAAACGATATTGAACCGGGAAATTTTGGTCGCTGCGCTAGCCATCGTTGGCCAACGCCATGTCTCCCCTCCCCCTTGCGGGGAGGGGTTGGGGGTCAACAAGCACTGAGCCCGTGATCACCCCCCACCCCAACCCTCCCCCGCAAGGGGGGAGGGAGAAGAGCGCCGTCCTTTTGTTGCGGCGATCTGTCATCATCGCGTGCCTTCGAGCTGGCGGCGCTGCAGCCGGTCGTAGAGCAGCAATGGCGCCAGCAGCAGCACCAGCAAAAGCACTGCGGCGGCGGCGGCCACCGGCCAATCCCTGTTGGTGAAGAATTCCAGCCACAACGTCTGGCCGATCATCAGCGAATCCGAGCCTGCCAGCAGGTCGGGAATCACGAATTCGCCGACAATCGGGATAAAGCACAGCAACACGCCGGCGGCGACACCAGGCAGCGACAGTGGAAACGTCACCAGCCAGAACGCCTGCCGTGGCGAAGAACCGAGGTCGCTTGCCGCTTCCAGCAGTGCCGGATCCATTTTGTCGAGCGTCGCATAGAGCGGCAGGATCATGAACGGCAGGTAGGAATAGACAATGCCGAGATACATCGCACTGTCGGTCGACAGCCATACGACCGGCGTCGCGACCAGATGCAGCGCGAGCAGGATCCTGTTGAGCAGTCCGTCATGCTGCAGGATATTGATCCAGGCATAGATGCGGATCAAAAACGAGGTCCAGAACGGCACGATCACCAGCATCATCGCCACGCTCTGCCAGCGCCGCGGCAGCCGCGCCATGCCGTAGGCGATGGGATAGCCGATCAACACCAGGATCGAGGTCGAGACCGCCGCGACGACGAGGCTGCGCAGATACGACATCGCATACAGGTGATCCGAAACCAACAGCCTGAAATTGTCCAGCGACAACGCGGCAAAGGCTGCCTTGATCGCAGCAAAACCCTGCATCGGATCGAACACCGGCAGATAAGGCGGTTGCGCGATCGCGGTTTGCGACAGGCTGATCTTCAGCACGAAGCCGAACGGCACGAGAAAGAACAGCACCATCCAGAAGTATGGCGCGATCGCCGCCAGGCGCGCCGGACGTGCGAAGATGCGGCGAGCGCTCATTGCTCCAGCACCACGCAGTCCTCGGGCGTGAACCACGCCACCACCCGCTCGGTCGAACGATAGGCGTCGATATCGAGCCGCGTGGTGTTTGCCATCGACGAGCGCACCACCGCCCCGGTATCGAGCTTTACCTTGTAGGTGGTGAAGCCGCCGAGATAGCCGACATCGGTCACGACGCCTTCGAGCCGGTTGATCGGATGCGCTTCGACCACGCCGGAAGCCGGCACACCTCGCGACAACTTGACCTTTTCGGGGCGAACCGCAACGCTGACCGGCGATTTCGTGGCCGGATCGTGCGGCGCCGTCACGACGATCGTGCCCGCATCCTTCGTGGAGACCGCAAGTCGCCCGCCCGCGCCGGGCCCGGCCTGGCCCTCGAACAGGTTGACGTCGCCGACGAACTCCGCGACCCAGCGCGAACCCGGCGCCTCATACAGCTTGCGCGGGGTTGCGACCTGTTCGAGACGGCCTTTGTTCATCACGCCGATCCGGTCGGCCATCGTCATCGCCTCTTCCTGATCATGGGTGACGATGATGAATGTCATGCCGAGGCGGCGTTGCAGTTCCATCAATTCGAGCTGGGTGCCTTCGCGCAGCTTCTTGTCGAGCGCGGCCAGCGGCTCGTCGAGCAGCAGCACCCGCGGGCGGCGCGCCAGCGAGCGCGCCAGCGCCACGCGCTGCTTCTGGCCGCCGGAAAGCTGGTCCGGCTTTCGTTTCTCCAGACCCTCGAGCCTGGCCAGCGCCACCATCTCGGCGACGCGCGTATCGATCTCGGCTCGCGGCATCCGCGCGCGCTTCAGCCCGAACGCGATATTGTCCCGCACGTCAAGATGCGGAAACAGCGCGTAGTTCTGGAACATCATGTTGATCGGGCGCTGATGCGGCAGCACCTGGGCGATGTCGGTGCCATCAAGCAGGATGCGGCCTTCATCCGGCGTCTCGAAACCGGCGAGCATTCGCAACAGCGTGGTCTTGCCGCAACCGCTCGGGCCAAGCAGCGCGAAGAACTCGCCGCCCCGGATTTCGAGCGAAAGCCGGTCCACCGCCCGCAATGCGCCGAACTTCTTCACAACCGCCTCGATGCGCAACAGCACGGAGTCAGTTGCCGCAGCCGGCGGCCCGGTTTCTCTCGACGCCGCATCAGGCGGTTTGGCTTTCGCCGAAACCGTCTCGTTTGCGCTGTTCGTCGCGTCTTCAGTCATGATGCCCGTCTGTCCCGTGGTCGCCGGCAAGCTAGCGGTGGAATAGCCCGGACTCAACCGCAGCACGGAGCGTGCCGCGCCGATTTGGCGTGAGCACGACGCTCGTACCCGCTTTCGCGATCTCTTGAGGACAGCATTTTTCGCAGAACTCAGGCCGAAGCGGCCATGAATGTCGCCAACGCCTCGTACCCCTCGGATGGCATGGTCAAGCCCAGCTTCGAGCGTCGCCACAGCACATCATCCGGAAAGCGCGCCCATTCCCTGGCCATGAGATAGCGCACCTCGGCCCCGGTCAATTCCGGGCCAAAGGCCGGACCGATGTCGGCCCGGATTTTAGCGTCGCCCAGAACCGCCGCGATGCGCGTGCCATAGGCCGCAACCAGCCGCACGGCCTCGGCCTCGGTCAGAAACCGCCAGCGCTCGCGCGCGCGGTCGACCTCCGCCTCGAATAGCGCCCAGCGGAAATCCCCGCCGGGCAGCGCCGCCCTTGCGGTCCAGCGTGCCGACATCGGATAGAATGGCGTAAGGCGGGACACCGCCTGCTCGGCGCGCCGGCGCGACGTCGTGACCTCGCCGCCGAAAATCGTCAGCAACGGCGCCTTGCCGCGCGGTCGATCGAATATCATCGCGCCGTCCCGCAGGGCACGCTGCCGGGACCGGTCGAAAACCACGTTGGCGCCGGAAACCGTCCTGATCACGTCGGACGGATCGAGCCGCTCGCGGAAATAGCGGTTGGCCGCGTCGCACAGATAGGCCACATCGGAAGCCGCCATCGTCACGATGGCGGGATCGCCCTTGAAGGGCTGACCCACGGTGCCGATCAGCGTGAAATCGCGCTGATAGGGGCTCGCGAAGATCAGCCGACGGTCGCTGTTCTGCAACACATAGACATTGTCGGTCTCGAACAGGCGCCGAACGATGATCTGGCTCATCTGGGTCGCGCCAGCCACGGGCGACGGCATCCGCAGGATCGTCTCGGCGACCGACGCCGTCCAGGCGCCACTGGCATTGGCGAGCGCCCTCGCCGTAATCACGCGGCGATGGCCGCGATCGATTACCACCAGCCGCCAGATGTCGAGCCGGTCGGCACGGGCGCAGCGCGCACCGGTGCGGATATCGGCGCCACGCTCGGCCGCATCGACCGCATTGGCGATCACCAGCCGTGAATCGTCGACCAGGCAGTCGGAATATTCGAACGCCGTACCGAATGGCCGTTTCAGCGCGTTGCCGACCGGATGATGGGTGACGTCGATGGTCGCGGAAGCCGACAGGCGCTCCCGTGGGGCCAACCGGTCGTATAGCAGGAGCCATGAGCGCAGCAGCCAGGGCGGACGCTCGTCGGAATGGGAAGGGATCACGAAGCGCGTCGGGCGCACCAGATGCGGTGCGATCCGCAGCCAGGTGTCGCGCTCGGCCAGCGCGGCGCGGACGCGCAACAGGCCACGGCGCTCCAACATTGCGAGATCGCCGTGGACCAGGCGCGGGGTCGCCGAGGATGCGCCGCCGCCGAGGTCGCCCTGCTCGAGCAGGATGACCCGCAAGCCACGGCCGGCGGCATCACGCGCCACGCTGACACCGTTGAGTCCGCCGCCGATGATCGCAAGGTCGTAGTCCGCCATCTACGACGTATAGCGTTTTCTGACGACACGCGAAGCGGCACCGTTGGCCGCTGTCAGGATGCCGCTAGCCGATCTTGCGCGCCTGTTCCGTCTCGTCGGTGCGGCCGACCAGCGCGCAATACTGTCCAATCGGCGCCGGTTTGCCGATGAAATAGCCCTGCACCGCGTCGCAGCCGTCGTCGGCGAGGAAACCCAATTGTTCCTGGGTTTCCACGCCCTCGGCGACAATCGACATTCCGAGCCCGTGGCCAAGGCCGATCACCGCGCGAACGATCGAGGCGGATTGCGGATTGTGTCCGAGATTCATCACAAAGGCGCGATCGATCTTGATCTTGTCGAACGGGAACGCCTGCAGATAGCTCAGCGAGGAATAGCCGCTGCCGAAATCGTCCATGGAAACGCGCACGCCGAGCGACTTCAGCCGCCGCAGCAGCGCGAGGCCACGGTCGAAATCCTCGATCAGCACGCCCTCGGTAATCTCCAACTCGAGCCGGCCCGGCGCGAGCCCGGTTTCGAGCAGGATCGAATGCACGAGACCGACCACGTCGCCATGCATGAACTGCGCCGGCGACAGGTTGACGGCGATCTGTAACGGCGTCGGCCACGATGCGGCCTCGCGACAGGCCTGACGCAGGATCCATTCGCCCATCTCGACGATCAGGCCGCTTTCTTCCGCCAGCGGAATGAAATCGCTCGGCGGCACGAAACCGCGCACCCGATGCCGCCATCGCGCCAACGCCTCGAATCCGATCACCTCGCTATCGGCAACGCTGTGGCGCGAGATCGCCTGCGGTTGATAATGCAGCGACAACTCGTTGTTCTTGATCGCGAGCGAAAGATCCTGGTGCAGCACGCGGCGATCGCGGATCTGCTGATCCATTTCGGGCTCGTAAACCGAGATCGAGCCGCGCGACTTCGCCTTGGCGCGGAACAGCGCGGCGCCCGCATTGGCCAACAGCGAGGCCGCGTCCGTGCCGTTGCGCGGAAAAACCGAGATGCCGGTGGTGACGCCGATGCGAACCGATTTTCCCTCGATCATGAACTCATTCTCGAGCGCCGCGGCGAGCTGTTCCGCCAGTGCCAGGCCGGCGGCGGGTTGCTTGCCGTCGATGATCAATCCGAACTCGTCGCCGCTCAGCCGGGAGACGACGCCGCCGCGGGCGGTGTTCTGGACGCGGCGCGCTACCTCGATCAGCAGTTTGTCGCCGACCGCATGGCCGAACACGTCGTTGATTTCCTTCAGGCCGTCGAGATCGGCCGACAGCACTGCGAATTCCTCGCTGGTACCGGCACAGGCTTCGATCATTTGAGCCAGCGCCTGCAGGAACGCGGCGCGGTTCGGCAAATCGGTCAGGCCGTCGTGGTAGGCCATATGCGCCATCCGCGACTCGGTCTGGCGATGATCGGTGACGTCTTCGTGAGTCTTGATCAGATATTGTGGCTCGCCGGCATCGTCGAGCACCGTCACCCGCCGCGTCAGGAACAGCCGCAGCCCGTCCTTGGTACTGATCGGGTGTTCTTCGGTGAGCAGGCCGCGCTTCCTGATCGCCGCCTCGTCGCGCGCGATGATCAACCTGGCTTCCTTCGGGTTGAAAATGTCGGCCGCCGTCATTCCGGTGGCGTCCTCGCGCCGCCGATTGAGGATCGCCTCCGCGCTGCGGTTGGCGAGCAAATAGCGTCCGTCGCGGACGCACTGGACGATCAGCGATACCGGAATATTGTCGACCACCAGCTCAAGGAACTTTTTCGCGCGTTCGAGTTCCGCGGACAATGTCTTGCGGTCGGTGACATCGTCGAACAGTGCGATCAGGAATTCCGGCTGGTCGTTGTGGTCGCGTACGATCACGCGGTTGGAGGCGACAATCCGCTTCTCCGAACCGCGCTCGATCATTATCTCGTGGCTGTAGTGGCCTAGCGGAGCACGCAGCGCGGCGGCGTCGGCGGCTTCGATGGCCGCTGCGATGTCGGGCTGGAAGACCTCGTCGGCGCGCTTGCCGACGATCTTGTCGTGCGAAAAGCGTTCGAACGCGCGGTTGGCGAAGATGTAGCGGCCGTCCTCGATGCTCTTGGCAGCCACGCATACCGGAATGTTGTCGAGCACCGATTCCAGGAACTGCTTGGTTGAGGCAAGTTGTCTGGAAAGCTTGCGCTGTTCGGTGCAATCCTCATGCGTCGCCACCGAACCGCCGTTAGGCAACGCGAAATATCGGGACAGGATCGACCGGCCGCCGGGCAACTCGGTGATGAGTCCTTCCGGGGCGTTGGCGATGGCGTAGAAATCCTCCGGACTGACGTCGAGCGTGCCGCGCGCGCGTCGCATCGTCAGCAGTTCCAGCCCGGTCATGTGCGGTGGAATATCCGAGCGCACCAAGCCATAAATTTCGAGAAAACGGTTGTTGCAATAAACGATCCGCTGGCGCGAATCCGTCATCACCACACCGTGGTTGAGATTGTTCAGGGCGGAGCTGACAAACGCATTTCTGCGCAAATGCGAGCGCTTCACCTTGCGCAGCGCCGAGAAGATCCACAGCGCGACAGCGGCCAGAAACGAGCAGACGACAATACCGCCGATCAGTATTTCCCAAACCATGTCGGGCTCCGCCGGACCGATATAGCTCGAGGGCGCAAAGCCGACCGCCTCGCCCCATGCGAGACTGAACGGCACAAGCGTGCCGAGCAGGCCCACGATGGCCAGCGCCGGAGTCACAGCCTTAACGCCTGCCTGCCAGTTCTTGCCAGCCATCAGTCACCTGCGGATTTCTGCGCCGGAGTGTCCGGCCTCGCGGGTTTGGATCGGGTAAACGCGTAGCCTGCGCCCCCAAAAATGTGCCTTAGATTTTGGCAAATGCCCTGATATGATTAGTGCATTGCTAACAGGTCGGGTCCACCGGCCTGCCCTGAAAAGCGCCCGCGCATTGGCCGAAAGATCATGCCTAACAATACGATAATGTGCGGATGCGATTGACCTCGAGCGCGCGCCAACCTGCGAAATCACGCCCCCAGCACCCCCCGGATTCGGACGCGAATGGATAAAGTCGAGTGCGTTGTGGTGGGCGCGGGCGTGATCGGTCTTGCCGTCGCCAGGCGGCTCGCGCAGGCAGGCCGCGAGGTCGTCATTCTGGAGGCGGCCGAAGCCATCGGCACGGTCACCTCTTCGCGCAACAGCGAGGTGATTCACGCCGGTATCTACTACAAGGCGGGTAGCCTGATGGCGCGGACGTGCGTCGGCGGCAAGACCAGGCTCTATGCCTATTGCCGGGATCATGGCGTCCCGCACCGCAATTGCGGCAAGCTCATCGTCGCGACCAATCCAAAGGAGACCGAGAAGCTGCAATCGATCCGGGCCTTCGCCGAGGCCAATGGCGTGCTCGACATGCAGACTCTTTCCGGAGACGCCGCCCGCGCGATGGAGCCGGCGCTGAACTGCGATGCAGCGCTGCTCTCGCCGTCCACCGGCATTATCGACAGCCATGCCTACATGCTGGCGTTACGCGGTGACGCCGAGGAAGCAGGCGCGGCCTGTGCTTTCCACACTCCGCTTTTGGCTGCCAGGGCGGTTGCTGGCCGAATTGAGGTTGATGCCGGCGGCAGCGCGCCAATGACCCTCGAATGCGGCCTCCTCGTCAACGCCGCAGGCCTCGACGCGCCCGCCGTCGCGCGCAGTATCGACGGCATGCCGATCAACCTGATCCCGCGAGCCTATCTGGCCAAGGGCAATTATTTCAGCTGCAGCGCGCCGGCGCCGTTCTCTCGCCTGATCTACCCGGTGCCGGAGCCCGGCGGGCTCGGCGTACATCTGACATTGGACATGGCGGGACAGGCCAGGTTCGGTCCCGACGTGGAATGGGTCAATACGATCGACTATGCGGTCGACCCGGCGCGGGCGGAACGGTTTTATCCGGCGATCCGACGCTACTGGCCGACGCTGCCAGATGGCGCCTTGATACCGGGGTATTCGGGTATTCGGCCCAAGATCGTACCACCGGCGGTTGCCACCCAGGATTTCCTGATCCAGGGGCCTGCCGATCACGGCGTCGCCGGCTTGATCAATCTGTTTGGAATTGAATCGCCAGGGCTGACATCGTCGCTGGCGATCGCGGACTGTGTCGGCGAACTCGCGGACGCATAAACCCGCTGCACGCCCGCCACTATCTGGCAGGCTCGCAGCGGTCACCGCATTCCCAATGGCCGCTACAATCGCGGCAATACCGAACCGACGCTTCGGCCGCCTCCAGGCGCGGCCGACATCGATGGTACGGAGCCACTAAAGCAGTGTTTCGAAAGCAGTGTTTCGCTAATGCACCGTTTCGTTCGCTGCCTGCTTCAGCCGCTCGATCTCATCCTTAACCATTAATTTTCGGCGCTTTAACTCGACAATTCGCAGGTCGTCTGTGGAAAGATGCACGAGAGCTTCGTGTAATTCGTTTTCGAGTATCTTGTGTTTACGTTCCAATTCAACAAGATGCGCCTGCATTGCCATACCAAACCTCCTCGGTGGAATAGACCTCAGATTCGATCCGGACAGTTCAGTCTACACCAGTCGCCAATTCTGTCGATGGATATCGAGTTCGCTTCCTTCATATTTCATATTTCGGTGTCACCTGTAGCCAATCCTGATTATGGAACCTCGGCCCCGGCCCCCGATATCGGGCTCCGATTCCAGCCCATTTTGGGACCTATGCCCACGGCTGGCTGCTTGCGGAGCAGACCGGCAGGAACGATATTCCCAACGACAGCTTTCGCCACCTCATCGCGTTTTCAGCCACCGTAAACCATGACCGACGAAGATGAGCGCGAACTTGAGAACGAGCTCGCGCGGCTGCAGCAGGAACACCGCGATCTCGATGCAGCGATTGATGCGCTGCATCAGTCTCCCGCGCCCGATTTGCTGCGGCTGCAGCGGCTGAAGAAACGCAAGCTGCAACTGCGCGATCGCATCGCCTTCATCGAAGATCAGATCACGCCTGATATCATCGCCTGAATTCAGCCGTTGGCGAACCGCGGGGCGCGCGCGCGCTCACGCGCCGATTGTCAACTCGCGCAACATGCGCGCGACATTTGCGTGACTGTAGGGCTTCGGCAGAAAGCGTCCGCCTTCGGGCAAGTCCATTTCCCTGACATTGAGCCGGCCGGAAGTGGCGATGATCTTGATCGGCGGCCAGCGGCCTCTAACCGCGCGCGCGAGTTTCAAGCCGTCCATGGAACCGGGCATCTGGATATCGGTGAAAACCACGGTGATGTCGCGACGCGCCTCCAGAACCTCGATGGCCTCGTCGGCATTGGCGGCTTCGACGACCTCGAAGCCCGCAGCCTTGATCATCTCGGCCGCATCAATCCGCAACAGCATCTCGTCTTCAACGACCAGCACCACGGGTCTTCTGGTTTCGGGAGGATCCATAGCCAAGACCCGTACCAAACTTTATCGTCCACATCCTGCCGACATGCGATAAGCGCAAAAGCCGATTTTCGTTCCGAACGCCGTTCGGCTCCTGGGCTGACCGGCGCCCAATTGTTGCCGGACCGTCTTCGCTGATTTTTCGGCAATTGAACGTTGGTGATGCGGCTGCGCCTGTCGGGCGAGGCTCGGGATCGGACTTGACTCTTCTGGAACAAAAAGGGAACATGACCTCATCGCCTTCAGCCAATGGGGAACGTGCCATGTCCAACCCTTCTGCGATGATCGAGAACAGCCGTTACGAGCAGGCTTGCGACCAGGCGATCGCGATGTGCCACGGCAATCTGCGCTCAACCATCAAGGCGCTGATCATGGCGAACGAATACCTCGAGGCTGAACTCGAGGAATTGCAGGCGGCAGTCGCCGCCGGTTGCGCGCCGACCGATCCGCCGCGCGCCGGCAGTCACGCCGCCTGAATCGATTGCGTCCGAATGATCGGCGCGGTCGCGCTCAGCCGCCCCGGCGATTCCCTGATCGACGAATTTGGCGACGCGCAGGTGTTGCGAAAATTCGGCAACGTGCCGGATGATCCGGGCACGCTGCAAATGCGGGTTGCGATCAGGTCTCGTGGCGTCGCTGCGCCTTGCGCACATACATCGCGCGATCAGCCTCCTCCAGGGCTTTGGCAGCTTCCGCATGAGGCCCGAGCATGGCGATCCCAGCCGATGCTCCTGCGCTGATGGTATGGCCGTGAAAGCTGAAGCTAAGCCGGTCGACGGCCTGCTCCAGCAACGCCGCCTTGGCGCGGGCGTCGGTCTCGCTGAGATTCCACAATAGCAGCGCGAACTCGTCGCCACCGAGCCGGCCGATCACGTCGGAGGCGCGCACATGGCTGAGCAATTCACCGATTATGGTTTTCAGCACCTGATCGCCCGCGGCATGTCCATGGGCGTCGTTGATCGGTTTCAGCCGATCGACATCGAGCACGATCAGCGCGCCGCTGGTGCGATAGCGCTTGATGAAGGAGATCGCGCGCTGGAGTTCGCGCTCAAAGCCGCGCCGGTTGGGAATCTCCAGCAGAAAATCGGTATCGGCCGAAGCCTGCAATTCGTCGATCCGCGCCAGTGCCTGCGCCAGTTGGGCCCGCAGGCGGCGAATGGCAGATTTGGCGCCGTTGGGCGCAGTCGTTTTGCGTGCCGACGCGGATATAGCCCTGGTTGCGGCTTCGGGCCGGGTGCGGCGCGGGGCTGCAACCCTGCGGGACTTGCCGCCGGCTTTGCTGCGTTTGGCCGTACCCGAAGCAGGTGGCCTGGTTTTCTTCGTCATGATGGGCCTGAAAGGCTTGCCGCGATTCACCAAGACAGGATAGTCCATTCCGAGCCACTTGCCACGTCTTGCCGAACCTTGGGTCGACCCTATAATCGGCCTATGCTTTTGGATTCCCGAAAAGAATTGACCGCATGACCGCGCCGATCGCCATCATCATGGGAAGCCAGTCGGACTGGGATACCATGCGCCACGCCGCCGACACCCTGGCCACGCTTGGGGTCGACAGCGAAAGGCACATCGTCTCGGCACATCGCACCCCCGACCGGTTGTTCGCCTTTGCCAGGGGCGCCAAGGCAGCCGGCTTCAAGATCATCATCGCCGGCGCCGGAGGTGCGGCGCATTTACCGGGGATGGTGGCGTCGCTGACGGAGTTGCCGGTGTTCGGTGTTCCGATCGAAACCAAGGCGTTGTCCGGCGTCGATTCGCTCTATTCCATCGTGCAGATGCCCGCCGGAATTCCGGTCGGGACGCTGGCGATCGGCAAGCCGGGCGCCATCAACGCGGCGTTGCTCGCAGCCAGCGTGCTGGCGCTCAACGATCCCGCGCTATCGGGCCGCCTGGAGGCCTGGCGCAGGCAGCAGACCGAAGCCGTCGGCGAACGCCCGGAGGAGTCGGCGTGACTGCGACGCATCAGGTGAAGCTGAAGCCCGGCGACACCATCGGCATTCTCGGCGGCGGCCAGTTGGGCCGGATGCTGGCAATGGCGGCGGCACGGCTTGGCCTGCGCTGCCGGATGTTCTCGCCCGATCCGGATTCACCTGCCTTCGACGTGGTGCTGAACGCGACCTGCGCGGAATATGCCGACGTCGAGGCGCTGGAACTGTTTGCCGCCGATGTCGACGTCATCACCTATGAGTTCGAGAACGTGCCGGCCGCGGCCGCCATGATCCTTGCGGCGCGGCGCCCGGTGCTGCCGAACCGGAAAATCCTCGAAACCACGCAGGACCGTCTTGCCGAAAAGGATTTCGTCCGGCAGATCGATATCGGCACCGCCGACTACGCCGACGTCTGCTCGGCGGCATCGCTGCGCGCGGCGATCGCCAGGATCGGCCTGCCCGCGGTGCTCAAGACCCGCCGCTTCGGTTATGATGGCAAGGGCCAGGCGATTATCCAACAGGGCGACGATACCGACCGGATCTGGGAAGAACTCGAGACCAGATCCGCGATCCTGGAGGCCTTTGTTCCTTTCGAGCGCGAGATCTCGGTGATCGCCGCGCGCAGCGCAGAAGGCCAGGTCGAATGTTTCGACGTCACCGAAAACGAACACCGCGACCACATTCTCAAGACCTCGCGGGTGCCGGCTGATATCCCGGATGCGCTGGCGGCGCAGGCGTGCGGCATCGCGGAGAAGATCGCCACCGCGCTGAATTACGTCGGCGTGCTGGCCGTCGAATTGTTCGTGGTCAAAGGCGACGGCGGGCCGAAAGTCCTGGTCAATGAGATCGCCCCGAGAGTGCATAATTCCGGACACTGGACCCTGGATGGTGCCACGATCTCGCAATTCGAGCAGCACATCCGCGCCATTGCCGGCTGGCCGCTCGGAAAGCCGGTCCGGCATGGGCCCGTGATCATGACCAATCTGATCGGGGAGGAGATCAACGGCTACGAGCGCTGGCTCACGGTGCCGGGTGCCGCTGTGCACATCTACAACAAGGGAACGCCGCGCCCGGGCCGGAAAATGGGCCATATCACCCAGGTTCTGCCGCAGACCCAGAATCACACGACCCAAGGTCGCTGAAGGAACCGCCGAAAGCGCCTGCTGATCGGAAGTCAATCCGACAACGCTGGGCAGGCGCGATTGCATCGGACAAAGGTGGACAATTGCGCCTTTGTCTGATACATCCGCGCGCTCATGGTTAAAGGCTAGGCCTTTCGCCAGCCTTTTGCTTTACCAGAATTTCAATCCGATCACCGAAAGAGGATGCCGCGTGCAGGTTCTCGTCCGCGATAACAACGTCGATCAAGCCCTCAAGGCGCTGAAGAAAAAGATGCAGCGCGAGGGGATTTTCCGCGAGATGAAGCTACGCGGCCATTATGAAAAGCCCTCCGAGAAGAAGGCGCGCGAAAAGGCTGAAGCCGTGCGCCGCGCGCGCAAGCTGGCGCGCAAGAAGTTGCAGCGCGAAGGCCTGCTGCCGATGAAGCCGAAGCCGGTATTCGGCGCGGGTCCTGGCGGCGCCGAGCGCGGTGGTCCCGGTGGCAGCCGCGGCGGGCGCGGGCAGCGCTGAACCGAAGACCAGCGACACCGGAATTCAGGGAATTGGAATACGAAAACGCGGGCCTCGCCCGCGTTTTTTTTCGTTCGCTGACGTGGTGCTGCCGGCTGTCCAAGCGAGATTGAACTCAAGCCTTAACTATTGCGGCAAGACCGCGTGGAACACCGATTTCGCCGCCAGCAGCATGTCTTCGGCCACGTTGGTATGCGGCTGCGCCGACGCATCGACCGGTTGAGCACGCAGTTCGCTCGGCGCGGCCGGCGGAATGTCCGCCGGGGGAATCGGCCGGCGCGGATCATCAACCCTCGCCGTCGCCGGATAAGGCTGCGTCGAGGACGATCCCGGACCCGGACTGTCGGCCGGAGGCGTCGAAACCATGATCGGTGGCGGCAACGGCCGAACCGCAGCCGCCTGCGGAACCGGCGCCTGCGGCGCTGATGCGGCACGGGGGGCAGGACCGGCTTCGGGAGCACGGATGATGGTATCCTGCGCATGCGGCGACGCCTCGCTGCCGCCACGCAGCCGCTGGATCGCAGCCCGCGCCAGATCATTGGCATCGCGATACTCGTCCGGGGCGATGGCAGCCTCAACCGTCGGCGCTGGCGCCGCAGCCGACTGCACCACCGGGGCGGTCGCGGTCAGCGGAATCACCCTGACCGGCGTCTTCTCGCGCGGATGGCGATGGGTGTCGGTCGCAATGCTCGCTGTCTCGGCCTGCTTGTCTTGCGGTTGTTCAAGCCTTTTCTCGACAGATTTTTCGGCGGATTTTTCCGCCGATACCGATTTCTCGACCGGCTTCTCGGCGACGGGTTTCTCGAAAATGGCCTTCTCGGAGATGCCTTTGGCCCGCACGCCCGCCGCCGGAATATTGCCGGTGTCGGCAGCCGCGGCATCAACCTTCTTGGGTGTCGCTTGCGACACGGCAGCGGCCGTCGGCGCCTCGGTTCCGGGCTTGGTCGCGATGTAGTGATTGACGATATAAGCCCCGATGATGGTCGCAACCACCGAGGGAAAGATGTCCGTCGCGATTTTGGCAAGGTATTTCAGCATGCCGGCCACTCCCGGCGAATGGATGCGGGAACTTTGAGGCGCATTGAGGGATCAACTGCGACGGATCGGTGGCAATTGGTAAACGCATGGTAATGAAATCGTTATGGTTTCAATTCGATTTCCAGACACGATTTCGACCGCGCCCTCGTTGAGCACATCATGCTCGAGGCCGGTCTTGAGGAACCGGTCTTGGGGAAAGGGGATTGCCGGTCCCCCGTTTGGCGCCACCGCGTGGCCTGCGCCCCCCACCCGGTGACGCCGACTTCGATGGTACCCACCTGAGCCTGGTTGTTAACCTCAAGCTAACCCCAGGATAGCTGCGAGATCGGCTAAGGCATGAACACCAGGAACACGAACACCGCGAACACCACCAGATGCAG
>JAGXAF010000238.1 GCA_018971675.1 Bradyrhizobium sp. | reverse complement strand
TTGCGGGCGAGGTGGGTCGCGACTTCAGCGAGCCTGCGGATGTTTTCGGCGCGGTCTTGTGCGGAAAAGCCGAGATCGCCATTGAGGCCGGCGCGCAGCGTGTCGCCGTCGAGCAATACCGGCGAGCCTCCCTTGCCGAACAGCCTGCGCTCCAGCGCGCGTGCCAGCGTCGATTTGCCCGAAGCGGGCAGCCCTGTAAGCCATACCACCGCGCCGTTATGGCGATAGCGCGCCGAGCGCTCGTCGGGGCGAAGCGCTGATTCCACCGGCACGATATCGACGGGCTCCGCGCGTTGGCCGGCATCGACCGCCAGCACCAGGCCTCCGCCGGCGATGCGGCCGTTGACCTCGATCACCAGCCGTCCGGTGCGCGGATTGTCGGTGTAGGCATCGGCCGCCAGCGGCTGGCTCAGGGAAATGTCGATCTCGCCGACATGATTGCGTGCGATCGACCGGCTCTCGACGCTCGATAATTCACCGGGATCGACCGCCTTTTCGATCGCGATCACGGTGGCGCGCGCCTCGCGCGTGCCGAGCCGGATCAGGATCGCGGCGCCTGTCGTCAGCGGCTTGTCATGCAGCCAGAAAATCCGGGCGTGAAGCCTGCGGGTATCGCGCAGATTGTCACCGACATGGGCGATCACGTCGCCACGTTCGATGAACAATTCGCGGTCGAGCGTGATGCCGACCGAGCTGCCCGCGGTCTGCGGCGCGGTGATCGGCGTGACCGGCCAACCCTCGACGGTTCTGATCTTCGCGATCTTGCCGGCGGGCATGATGACAATCTCGTCGCCGGCGCGAAGGGCGCCGGATTCGATACGTCCGGCGACAATGCGGCGATCGTCGAACTTGTAGATCGCCTGTACGGGCATCCGCAGAGCGAGCTGCTCCAGCGGCCGCGCCGGCTCCAGCGCATCCAGCGCCTCGATCACGGTCGGGCCGCTATACCACTGGATGTTGGCGGTGCGCGCGGCGACGCCATCGCCATCGCGCGCGGAGATCGGAACGATCGCGGCCGGCGCGACGCCGAGGCCGGTCAGATGCGCGGAAATCTCCTCGCTGATGGCATTGAAGCGCGCCGCGCTGAAATCGACGCGGTCCATCTTGTTGACGACCACGGCGACCTGTTTGACGCCGAGCAGATGCAGCAGATAGCCGTGTCGCCGGGTCTGGTCGCGCACGCCTTCCTGCGCGTCGATGATCAATACCGCGGCGTCGGCCTGCGAGGCGCCGGTGATCATGTTGCGCAGGAATTCCGCATGCCCGGGCGCATCGATCAGCACCACGTCGCGGGAGCCGGTGCGAAAGCGGATCTGCGTGGTGTCGATGGTGATGCCCTGGTCGCGCTCGGTCTGCAGCGCATCGAGCAGGAACGACCATTCGAACGGCATGCCGCGCCGGGCGCTGACTGCTTTCAGCATTTCGAGCTTGCCCTCGGGCAGGCTGCCGGTCTCGAACAGCAGGCGGCCGACCAGCGTGGACTTGCCATGATCGACATGGCCGACGATGACGATGCGAACCTGCGGCCGCGTGGTCCCGGTGGCTGTCGCCGGGATCGTGGTGGGAACGAGCATGTTCATCGGGCGCCTCAACTTACATCGGTCAGAGATAGCCGGCGGCGCGCAGCCGCTCGAAGGCATCTTCGGTTTCGTGGTCGAGCGCACGCCCGGAACGCTCCGGCACCTTGGTGCGGTCGAGTTCGATCAGGATTTCCTCGATGGTGGAGGCGGTCGAGGCCACCGGAAACGTGATGTCGGCGTCGCCCAGCGAGCGGTAGCGCTTGCCGTTCCGCGCGAGATAGAGCGGGATGATCGGAATGTTTTCCCGCTGCGTGTAGGCCCAGATGTCGGCCTCGGTCCACTGCAGGATCGGGTGGATGCGTAAATGCGCGCCGGGCGGCGGCGAGGCGTTGAACTGATCCCAGAATTCCGGCGGCTGGTCGCGCACATCCCATCCGCCTTCGGTGCCGCGCGGCGAAAACACCCGCTCCTTGGCGCGGGTCGCTTCCTCGTCGCGACGAATCCCGGCGATCAGCCCGTCGAAGCCGTATTTGGTCAGCGCGAGCTTCAGCCCCTCGGTCTTGCGCGCGGCCGATCGCGCCGCCGGTGGCAAGGTGGGATCGACGGCGTCGATTGGCGGGCAGGGTTCGACCTTGAGATCGAGCCCCCACTCCTCGCCGTAGCGATCGCGAAACGCGTACATCTCGGGAAATTTCTTGCCGGTGTCGACATGCAACGCCGGGAAGGGCACGCGGCCGAAGAATGCCTTGCGCGCCAGCCAGATCATCACGTTGGAATCCTTGCCGAGCGACCATAGCAGTGCGAGCTTCTTCAGCCGCGCGAAGGCTTCGCGAAAAATGTAGATGCTCTGGGCTTCCAGTGCGTCCAGATGGTCGTTGATCGGCGCCAGATCGGGCGGCAGGCCAGCCCTCGTCAGCCGTCCGTTGGTGGTGATCGGCGGGAGCGCTGACCCATTGAGCGCGCCGGTTTTGAGCGCGCCGTTTTTTGCAGAATCGCTGTTCGGAAGATGCATCTCTTGGCCTTGGCTTTTGAAGCCGAAAATTCCATAGTCGCACTGCAAGAGAGAAAGAAATAATTTTCTCTTTGCTGGCGTTGAGAGAGAGATATATAGAAAATAATTTCAGTCAACCCGGAAAATGGGGAGAAGGTAGCGAATGCGATTCCTGCCGATATTCCTCGATCTGCACGAAGGCGCCGTGCTGCTCGTCGGCGGCGGCGAACTGGTGCGGGCGAAATTGCGTTTGCTGATTTCGGCCGGTGCGCAGATCCGATGGTTTGCCACCGACGGCAATCACGATATGCGCGGATTGGATGGCGCGGGTGCCGCCAGAATCGAGTTGGCCGTGGGCGACCCGCTGACCGCGGACCTTGGCGGAGTGATCGCGATCTTCTGTGCCAACGCCGGCGACGTCGGTGTGGCGATGTCGGCCCGCGCGAAGGCCGCGGGCGTGCCGGTCAACGTCATGGACGACGTCGATCATTCCACATTCATTTTCCCGGCGATCGTTGATCGCGGCGACGTGGTCGTCGCGGTCGGCACCGGCGGCAGTTCGCCCGTGGTGGCGCGCCGCTTGCGCGAGCGCATCGAAGCCATGCTGCCGGCCCGGATCGGCGATCTCGCCGGCTTCATCGGCAGCTTCCGCAAATCGATCAACAGCCGCATCGCGGCGATGCCGCTGCGCCGCCGGTTCTGGGAACGGGTGATTGACGGACCGATCGGCGCGCTGGTGCTCGCCGGACGCGGCGCGGAGGCCGAACAGGCGCTGACCGGTATCGCCGATGCTTGCGCTTACGCCGATGGTGCGGCCGAGGGCAGGGTGACGCTGGTCGGGGCAGGACCGGGCGATCCGGACCTGCTGACGGTCAAGGCGCTGCGCGCGCTGCAGGATGCCGACGTCGTGTTCCACGACGAACTGGTGTCGCCCGAAATTCTCGATCGCGCGCGCCGCGATGCCCAGCGTATTCCGGTCGGCCGCCGGATCGGAAAACCCGGCATCGGTCAAGCGGCGATCAACCGGTTGCTGATCGAAGCGGCAAAGTCAGGCCAGCGCGCGGTGCGTCTCAAGGGCGGGGACGCCTTCGTGTTCGGCCGCGGCGGCGAAGAGGTCGAGGCGTTGCGGCAGGCCGGTATCGCCTATTCGGTGGTGCCGGGTATTACCGCGGCGCTTGGCGCTGCGGCGCAATTCGAGGTGCCGCTGACCTTCCGCCACGAGGCGCTGCGCATCACCTTTCTGACCGCCCACAAGGCTAAGGACGCCGAAAAGGTCGACTGGTCGGCATTGACCGACGAGAAGATGACCATCGTCGTCTATATGGGCATGACCGCGGCAGCCTCGGTCCGCGCCGGTCTACTGGCCGCGGGACGTTCGCCGCAAACTCCGGTCGGCGTCTTTGCGCGTGCGACCCTGCCGGATGCGCAAGCCGAAATCGGAACGCTGAACGAACTGCCCGCCCTGGTCGAGCGGGTCGACCGCGGCCCCGCCATCCTCGTGATCGGCGATGTGGTCGCGCACTCCGCGCCCTGGCGTCGAAACCTCAATCTGATGCTCCCGGAACTGCTGGAAGCCGCCGAATGACCTCTCCGCTCGAACAGAAAAAGACAAGAATCGCCGGACCGTCGGTGGTGACCGCGAACCGCACCTGGGACGGCGCGGTGATCTACCGCACCGTCTCGCATGGCTGGTCGGCGGTGCTTGCCGATGCGGCGATCGTGCGTACTTCCGATCAGGCGCGGGAGTTGCTGGCCGAATCGGTGGCCGACGATGTCGGCGCGGTCGGCGCCTATATTGCGCCGGTCGAGATCGGCAACTCCGGCGCGATCATGCCCGGCAATCTGCGTGAACATATCCGCTCGCAAGGCGTCACCATCGGCCGTTCGATTCCGGCATAAGGCCACCCTGTCATGTATGCATATGACGAACTCGATCGCGCACTCATCAACGAGCGGGTTTCGGAATTTCGCGATCAGGTCAGCCGCCGGCTGTCCGGCGAACTGACCGAGGACGAGTTCAAGATGCTGCGGCTGCAGAACGGCGTCTATCTGCAACTGCACGCCTATATGTTCCGTGTCGCGATCCCCTACGGCACGCTATCGTCGAAGCAGTTGCGCGCTCTCGCCCATGTCGCGCGCCGCTACGATCGTGGCTACGGCCATTTCACCACCCGGCAGAACGTCCAGTTCAACTGGATCAAGCTCGCCGAATTGCCCGATGCGCTGTCCGATCTCGCCGCGGTCGGCATCCACTCCATGCAGACCTCGGGCAACAACACCCGCAACGTGACCTCCGACCAGTGGGCCGGCGTGGCGCCTGGCGAAGTCGAGGATCCCCGCATCTGGTCCGAATTGCTGCGGCAGTACACCACGCTGCACCCGGAATTCTCGTTCCTGCCGCGCAAGTTCAAGTTCGCGATCACCGCCTCGGCGCATGACCGCGCCGCGATCAAGATCCACGATATCGGGTTACGCCTGCACAGGAATGCCGACGGTGAGACCGGGTTCGAGGTGCTGGTCGGCGGCGGCCTTGGCCGCACGCCGTTCATTGCCAGGACGATCAGGCCGTTCGTGCCGGGCCGCGATCTCCTGAGCTATGTCGAGGCCATCCTGCGCGTCTACAATCAATACGGCCGCCGCGACAACATCTACAAGGCGCGCATGAAGATCCTGGTGCATGAACTCGGTATCGAGAAGTTCGCAA
>JAGXAF010000237.1 GCA_018971675.1 Bradyrhizobium sp. | reverse complement strand
GGCAAACACTTTGATTCGGCGCGCTGCCATGCTATCGACCAGCGCCAACCCTACCGATGGGCTCGATTCGACGGTGCTGCCAATGGCGTCACCGGCGTAGCTGCTCATCCCTCAGGCAGATACGGCGAACCGGCCGTCGAATGGAGTTGGTAAATGGCGATGGTGCAGGAAATTCAGGGGTTTCGCGAAGCCTATACGTTCGACGATGTGCTTCTGAGGCCCGGCCTTTCGGACATTCTGCCCTCCGAGGCCGATATCCGCTCTTATGTGACCCGCGCCATACCGCTCAACATTCCTATCATCGCTTCCGCGATGGATACCGTCACCGAGGCGCGCATGGCGATCGCCATGGCGCAGTCGGGCGGGATCGGCGTCATTCACCGCAATTTCGACGTTGATGGCCAGGCTGCCCAGGTGCGGCAGGTCAAGAAGTACGAATCCGGAATGGTGGTCAATCCCTTGACCATCGGACCCGACGCGATGTTGTCGGATGCGCTGTCGCTGATGAGCGATCACGGATTTTCCGGCATTCCCGTGGTCACCGGAGCCAGCAACGGCGTGCCTGGAAGGCTGGTCGGCATTCTCACCAATCGCGACGTCCGGTTCGCGAAAGATCCGCGACAAAAGATTTCCGAATTGATGACCCATGAAAATCTCGTCACGGTGCGCGAGGGCGTCAGCCAGGACGAGGCGAAGCGGATGCTGCACCAGCACCGCATCGAAAAGCTGCTGGTCGTCGACGATCAATACCGCTGCGTCGGGTTGATCACGGTAAAGGACATGGAAAAGGCGGTTGCGCACCCGCTGGCCTGCAAGGATGCGCAAGGCCGGTTGCGGGTTGCGGCCGCGACCACCGTCGGCGAGGGCGGGTACGAGCGCACCGAGCGGCTGATCGACGCCGGCGTCGACGTGATTGTCGTCGACACGGCGCATGGACATTCCTCGCGCGTGCTGGAAGCGGTCAACCGCATCAAGCGGCTTTCCAACGCGGTGCAGGTGATCGCCGGCAACATCGCCACGGAAGAAGGCGCGCAGGCGCTGATCGATGCGGGCGCCGACGCCATCAAGGTCGGCATCGGCCCGGGCTCGATTTGCACCACGCGGATCGTGGCCGGCGTCGGCGTGCCGCAACTGACCGCGATCATGGATACGGTCGAGGCGACGAAGAAGGCCAATGTGCCCGTCATTGCCGATGGCGGCATCAAATATTCCGGCGACCTTGCGAAGGCGCTTGCTGCCGGCGCCGACATCGCGATGGTCGGCTCGCTGCTCGCCGGCACCGACGAGACGCCGGGCGAAGTGTTTTTGTGGCAGGGCCGTTCCTACAAGGCCTATCGCGGCATGGGGTCGGTGGGCGCGATGGCGCGCGGCTCCGCCGACCGCTACTTCCAGCAGGACATCAAGGACACGCTCAAACTGGTGCCGGAGGGCATCGAGGGTCAGGTGCCCTACAAGGGGCCGGTCGGCAATGTCATGCATCAGCTTGCCGGTGGCCTGCGCGCGGCGATGGGCTATGTCGGCGCGCGCAATATCGCCGAGTTCCACGAAAAGGCTCGGTTCGTGCGCATCACCGGCGCCGGCTTGCGCGAAAGCCACGTCCACGACGTCACCATTACGCGCGAAAGCCCGAATTATCCCAGCGTCGGCTAGCGCCGCGCGGCCCGAATTGGCCGCCACAACCTGCAAAACGGATTGGCGTTTGCCGCCTCGCGCACGCGCGAGCTGGCCCTGCGTGCGCCGTGGCGTGCAGGAATTGTCGTAACATCGGCAGCCGACCCTGCGCCGTGCTATCGTCGACGAAATCAGAAAACGGAGGAAGCCATGGCCCAAGCCAAGCGCGTCGTTCTTGTTTCTCGTCCGGTCGGTGAGCCCAAGGCGTCGGACTTTCGCATTGAGGAATTTGCACCGCCATCGCCCGGCGCAGGCGAGGTGCTGCTGCGCACCATCTGGCTGTCGCTCGACCCGTATATGCGCGGCCGCATGAGCGACGCGCCGTCCTATGCGGCGCCGGTGCCGGTCGGCGGCGTGATGGAGGGCGGCACGGTTTCCGAGGTGATCGCCTCCGAGAATCCGGGTTTTGCCAAGGGTGACATCGTGTTGTCGCGCGCCGGCTGGCAGACCCATGCGATCTCGGACGGCAAGGGACTGGCCAAGATTGATCCGAAGCTCGCTCCGGTCTCGACCGCGGTCGGCGTCCTCGGCATGCCCGGCATGACGGCGTACACGGGCTTGCTCGAAATCGGCAAACCACAAGCCGGCGAAACCGTGGTGGTGGCGGCGGCTTCCGGCGCTGTTGGTTCGGCGGTCGGGCAGATCGCGAAGATCAAGGGCGCCCGCGCCGTGGGTATCGCCGGCGGCAAGGACAAATGCGATTACGTCAGGAACGAACTCGGTTTTGACGATTGCCTTGATCACCGCGATCCCGCTCTGGCCGCGAAGTTGAAAGACGCCTGCCCGAAGGGCATCGACGTTTACTTCGAGAATGTCGGCGGCGCGGTGTTCGAGGCGGTGTTTCCGCTGCTCAATGCCTTTGCCCGCGTGCCGGTGTGCGGCCTGATCGCGCAATACAATGACACCGAGACCAAGGCGCCGAAATGGGCGGGCGCGATGATGCGCAACGTGCTGACCAAGCGCCTTACCATCCGCGGCTTTATCGTCAGCGATTTTGCCGCGCGTCAGGGCGACTTCCTGCGCGACATGTCGCAATGGATCCGCGAGGGCAAGGTCAAATACAGGGAGTTCGTCACCGAAGGGCTCGACAATGCGCCTGGCGCCTTCATGGGATTGCTGAAGGGCGCCAATTTCGGCAAGCAACTGGTGCGGGTCGGACCCGACAAGGCGTAGGCGGTGTGGATCAGGGCACACCTCAATCGCAATAAGATGCCGATGAAGGTTCGCCGCTACTTGCCGGCGCGGCAATTATAGGCGCGGCGGAAGCCTGCCGCCTGCGCGTCGTCCTCGCTGCAGAACCAGCGGTCCGGTCTGGTCAGCGCCGGATAGCTGCGGCAGCCCTGCAGGTGATAGATGCCGACATTTCCGGTGACGCGGGCGCGGACCGCGAATTTGGCCTTGATGGTGCAGCGGGGCGGCATCGGCGGGTGCTGCGGAAACAGCACCGCGCGTATCTCTCGGTCCTTGTCGGCGACGCAGGCGCCACCAAGCAGCGCGCCGTCTTTCTTGCCGAGGCGGAAATCGGCTGGCGCGACAAAGCAGCCTTTCCAGATTCCCTTGCGATCGGCTTTGGCGGCAGCTTCATCATCGCCGAAGTGGCCCTTGGCCGAATTCATCGCAAAACCTTGGCTGACCGCGAGCTGGTTCAGGCTGGTCGTCTCGCTCTCCACGGTGCAGATGCCGAGGTGTCGTTTCCTGTAGGCCGGATCCGGGCCGAGGTCCTCGCATCGCACCACGTGGCCGCCGACCTGCCTTGCCAGTTGGTTGCGGGCGTCGACGCCGCAGGCCCAGGGATCGGCATGATCGTCGATGCAGATCTGGTCCGGCTCCGGCGCGTCGATGCCGTCGAGCCGGTAGGTGACGTCGGCAAGCTGGATGGTGTTGCCGTCCTTGACGATGGCGTTTGCCGCCGAGCCAGGGGTTGCCCACAGCATCAAGGGCAAGGGCAGCATCAAGAGCAGCATCACGCAACGAACCAGCGACGATCGGATCGGACGGACAGGATTTCGGGAGCGCATGCGTTCTCTCGGGACAGGTAAGGGGTAAGGGCTGACCTTCGGGTTCCTAGCATATGCCGGCCGGGCAAGACCAATGGCTTGCGCGGGCCTGAGGATGTGTTGGGTGGATCGCGATTGTCAGGGCAAGGCGCGGTCGCTATAGGCGGGAGTTCGCCTTGTCAGGGAGGCTTTTCATGTCCGTATCCGCTGCGGACACGGCTGCTGATCTGGCGCGTTCCGATCGTACAACTTGAGCTGAAAGTTCTGGATGACTCCCGCAGCGAGACTTTCCGCGGCTATCGAACTGATCGACGCCATCGACAGCCAACGCGTGCCGGCGGCGAAGGCGCTGAAGGAATGGGGCACCGCGCACCGCTATGCCGGCTCGGGCGATCGCGCCGCGATCTCCGGACTGGTTTGGGACGTGCTGCGCCGCCGCGCCTCGAGCGCCTGGATCATGGACGCGGATAGCCCGCGCGCGCGCGCGCTCGGCATGCTCAGGCTCGAACGCGGCATGGATGTCGATATGATCGCCGCGCTCTGCGACGGCGGCCGCTATGCGCCGCAGCCGCTCAGCGATACCGAGCGCGCCGCGCTTTCCGCGCGGACGCTTGACGCCGCGCCGGCGCACATCGCCGGCGACTATCCGAAATGGCTCGATAGTCATCTGGCGCAGGCGTTTGGCGACGATCGCGTGGCGGAGGCGACTGCGATGGCGAGCCGTGCGCCGCTCGACCTGCGCGTCAACACCCTGAAGGCCAAACGCGAGAAGGTAGAGGGCTCGATCGCGCATCTCGGCGCAAGGCCCACGCCGTGGTCGCCGACCGGCCTGCGCATCGAACTGGGCGCGGATGCGCGCAATCCCGGCATCCACGCCGAGGAAGCTTTCATCAAGGGCGCGATCGAGGTGCAGGACGAAGGCTCGCAGCTGGCGGCGCTGTTCTCGGCGGCAAGGCCCGGCGAGCAGGTGATTGATCTCTGCGCCGGCGCCGGCGGCAAGACGCTGGCGCTGGCGGCGATGATGCAGGGCAAGGGGCGGCTGATCGCGACCGATCACGACAAGCGCCAGCTGGCGCCGATCCACGAGCGGCTGTCGCGCGCCGGCGTCCACAACGCCGACGTGCGCGCGCCCAAGGGCGACAGCGATCCCCTGAGCGACATCAAGGCCTCCGCCGACCTCGTGCTGATCGACGCGCCCTGCACGGGAACCGGCACCTGGCGGCGTAATCCCGACGCCAAATGGCGGATGCGCCCCGGCGCGCTCGAGGTGCGGCTGAAGGATCAGGTTGAGGTGCTGGACCGCGCGGCAAAACTGGTCAAGCCGGGCGGACGGATCGCCTACATCACCTGCTCGGTGCTGCCGCCGGAGAACAACGAGCAGGTGCGCGCCTTCATCGAACGCCATCCGGAATTTGCGCTCGTTCCGCCGGAGCAGACCGCAAGCGTGCTGTGGGACAAGGCCGAGGCGTTTGCGGAAGCCGCGCTGAAATCCCCCGAGGGCTGGCTGATGACACCCCGCCGCACCGGCACCGACGGGTTTTTCGTGTCGGTGCTGAAGAAGCAAGCTCCATAAAGAGCGTCATGCCCGGGCTTGTCCTGGCGCCCCGCGG
>JAGXAF010000236.1 GCA_018971675.1 Bradyrhizobium sp. | reverse complement strand
GAGGATTCGCTTCCAGGTCGGCTCGATGCCACAGCCGAGTGGCGACACCATGCCGAGGCCCGTGACGACAACCCGCCTCATATTCATCACTCCAGCCCCGGATTCGCGGTCCACAGCAAGAAGCCGGTGGACCGCATGATCACGGCCCGTCCGGCTTCATCAACACCGCGCGGGGGCGTCAGCTCTTCGCGTTCTTTTCGAGAAATTTGGTGGCGTCGCCGACCGTCAGAATCGTTTCCGCCGCATCGTCGGGAATTTCGCAGCCAAATTCTTCTTCGAACGCCATCACCAGCTCGACGGTATCGAGGCTGTCGGCGCCGAGGTCGTCAATGAAGCTCGCGTTGTCGACCACTTTCTCGGGTTCGACACCGAGGTGTTCGACCACGATCTTCTTAACCCGCTCGCCAATCTCACTCATCGTTCAACCTCGTGCTTGTTCAACTGGACCCGCCCCTGAGACGATACGAGCCACCATGATCGTTAGCTTTTCTCGCAGTCGCACATCGACCTGATTTGGACCTGATTTGGCTCCGTCGCACCCAACACAGGCCGGCGCACGACGGCAGGCTTCGCCCCGCCAATATACAGGGTTTCAAAATCCTGCAATGGCCTTCTTCGCCCATCCGGTGGTCCGGTTATCATACTTCCCCAGACTTGACTATAAGCCTTGATCAGGCTTCGGAATTCGCCTTTCGGCTGGCTTCGCGACGACGGGCCGACCGGCTTAGATCATGGCCAATCCACCGTTGACGTGGATGGTCTGCCCGGTGACATAACCGGCTTCGTTCGAACTAAGATAGACCGCGGCAGCCGCGATGTCTTCGGGCGTCCCGAGCCGGGCAGCCGGAACTTTCGACAGCACGGCTTCGCGTTGCTTCTCGTTGAGGACGTCCGTCATCGGCGTTGCGATAAAGCCGGGCGCGATGCAGTTGGCGGTGACGTTGCGCCTGGCATATTCGGCGCCCAGCGTCTTGATCATGCCGATCAATCCGGCTTTCGAGGCGGTGTAATTGCCTTGTCCCGGATTGCCGGTAACGCCGACCACGGAGGTGATGGCGATGATGCGGCCGAAGCGTTTGCGCATCATCAGTTTGGTCGCGGCCCGGGCCAGCCGGAAGGTCGCGGTCAGATTGATGCGGATCACCTCGTCCCAGTCCTCGTCGCGCAGTTGCACGAACAGATTGTCCCTGGTGATGCCGGCGTTGGCGACCAGGATATCGAGTTGCGCCATGGCCGTTTCGGCCGACGGCACCAGCGCCTCGACCTCGGCGCTGTCCGACAAGTTGCAGGGCAGCACGTGGACGCGCTCGCCGAGCTTGCCGGCCAGCGCATCCAGTGCCTCACGCCTGGTGCCTGAAATGGCAACGGTAGCGCCTTGCGCGTGCAGCGCCCGCGCGATCGCGCTTCCAATGCCGCCGGTCGCGCCGGTGACAAGCGCCGTCCTGCCTGTCAGATCGAACATCCCCAATCCCCTCCCGACCGCCTAGGCCGAATGCGCCGCCGCCAACGCGTCTTTTGCCGCGATGATGTCGCCGGGACCCCCGACGGAAATGCCGACCGCACCCTCCGCAATACGCTTGACCAATCCGCTCAGCACCTTGCCGGAGCCAATCTCGAAAAACCGCGTCACGCCCTGGCTGGCCATGAAGGTCACCGACTCGCGCCAGCGCACGGTTCCGGTGACCTGCTCGACGAGCCTGCGGCGGATCTCGTCGGGATCGCCGATCGGCGCGGCCAGCACGTTGGCGACCAAAGGCGAAGCTGGCGGCCGGATGGTAACACCGGCGAGCGCCGCGGCCATGGCGTCGGCCGCAGGCTGCATCAGCCGGCAATGGAACGGCGCGGACACCGGCAGCAGCATCGCGCGCTTGGCACCCCTGGTCTTGGCTATTTCGAGCGCCCGCTCGACCGCGGCCTTGTCGCCGGACACCACGACCTGGCCACCGCCATTGTCGTTGGCGGCCTGGCAGACCTGGCCTTGCGCGGCTTCGCTTGCCACCGCCACGGCCGCCTCGTAGTCGAGGCCGAGCAACGCGGCCATCGCACCGACACCAACCGGCACCGCCTTCTGCATGGCAAGCCCCCGGATGCGCAGCAGGCGTGCGGTATCGCCGATCGTCAGGCTGCCGGCAGCAGCCAGCGCGGAATATTCGCCGAGCGAGTGTCCGGCCACGAAGGCGGCATCTCGTCCCACCGAAAAGCCCGCCTCGGTTTCCAGCACGCGCAAGGCAGCAAGCGAGACAGCCATCAGCGCCGGCTGGGCGTTTTCGGTGAGTTGCAGGGTCTCAGCCGGACCATCCCAGATAGTGCTGGTGAGTTTCTCGCCCAATGCCGAATCGACCTCGTCGAATACGGCCCGGGCGGCCGGAAACGCATCGGCGAGCGCTTTGCCCATGCCAACAACCTGCGACCCCTGCCCCGGAAAGGTAAATGCTGCGGTCATCGCTGCCCCTGAACGTCGCTATTCCTTGAGAGTCGGCCGTAAGTCACCGCTGGCGCCGCCGATGTCAAGCCGCCGCCAGTTCACGGCCAGCCGCCAGACGGGAGGAATTCAGGCCACTTTCCCTTGCCATCCCGGTCAAAATCCGTATAAGCGCGCCATCCGTGGATCCCGGCCGGGAGCTGAACGGACGGCCTCAGCAATCTCGCCTTGTTTGGCGATGTTAATGAGGCAGGGCCAGTCGGCCCGTCGTCCCGTGCTTCCGCCTTCTGAGCATATCGAGTCCTTTCCGAAGGGTTCGAAGGGCTTGCCGCCAGGAACCACGCCAACACTGGAAAGGACACCATGCCGCTTTATGAGCATGTTTTTCTCGCACGTCAGGATGCGAGCGCCCAGCAGGTCGAGGAATTGACCACCCAGATGACCGGCATCGTCGAGCAACTCGGCGGCAAGGTGGTCAAGACGGAAAACTGGGGCATACGCTCCCTCACCTACCGCATGAACAAGAATCGCAAGGCGCATTTCGTGCTGCTGAACATCGACGGCCCGTCGGCGGCGATCTCCGAGATCGAACGGCAGGAACGGATCAGCGAGGATGTGATCCGCTACCTCAGCGTTCGCGTCGACGAACACGAGGAAGGTCCCTCTGCGATGATGCGCAAGGCCGATCGCGACCGTGATCGCGACGACCGTGGCGGCGGTGGCTTCCGCGGTGACCGCGAAGGCGGCTTCCGGGGCGACCGCGAAGGCGGTTTTCGCGGCGACCGTGGTCCGCGTCGCGGCCGTGATGAAGCCGCCGATGCAGCGGCTGAGGGGTAGGAATCATGGCTGAAGCTGGTGCACGCCGTCCGTTTTTCCGCCGCCGCAAGACCTGCCCATTCACGGGTCCGAACGCGCCGAAGATCGACTACAAGGATTCCAAGCTGTTGATGCGTTACGTCTCCGAGCGCGGCAAGATCGTGCCGAGCCGCATCACGGCCGTCTCGGCCAAGAAGCAGCGCGAACTCGCACGCGCCATCAAGCGCTCGCGTTTTCTCGGGCTGCTGCCTTACGTCATTCGATAACGACAACCTCGCTCCGCCGGCTCCTGGTGCGGCGGAGCGATTATCTTTCATAAGGCTTCCGGGTGGTCCGGTCGCCGATGGTTGGGGTTCTAGCGAACCTCTAACCGCTCGAAAGGAGCGGGACAGCTGATGATCGCAATCATTCCCATTGCCCTTGTGGCCGGCGCAGCGTCGGCGCTGATGTTCGCCTCGATGATCTCGGGCGCGTTGATTTCAGTGCCGTTGCTCTATCTGGCGCCGTTGCCGTTGATGATGGCGGCGCTCGGATGGGGTCCGCTTTGCGCCATGATCGGCGGCATCGCCGCCGCGGCCGGCCTCGGCATCATCTTCAGTCCCTCCTATTGCGCGGCTTTTGCGGTGGGGGTCGCGCTGCCCGCCTGGTGGCTCGGATATCTTTCGCTGCTCGGACGACCGGCCGCGGCGAACATCCCGCCGGCCGCCGGTTCGGCCGTGCTGGAATGGTACCCGGCTGGCCGGATCCTGCTCTGGGTCGCTCTTTTTGTCGTCATCACCACCGCCGGGGCGCTGCTTACACTGGGGTCGGACGCGCCAACCATAACTAAGACGATGCGTGCCTCGGTAACGACCCTGCTGCAGGCAGCCGGCACCGTTCCGACCGAACGCGAGATCGAAGCCTTGGTCGCCATCGCTCCCGTCGCCGGCGCCGTCGTTGCCATGGTGACGCTGACGCTCAATCTCTGGCTTGCCGCGAAAATCACGGCGGTCTCGGGACGGCTGCACCGCCCCTGGCCCGATCTGAAAAGCACGGCGCTGCCACCGACGACAATGGCGGCGCTGTGCGCCGCCATTGCATTCTGTTTCAGCGGCGGTTTGCTGGCGATCCTGGCGCAGATCACTGCTGCCAGCTTGATGGTGGCATATGCACTTACCGGCTTCGCGGTCTTGCACACGCTGGCACTGGCGCGGAAGCATCGGATACTTTGGCTCGGCTGTGCCTACGCTGCGGTGCTGCTATTCAGCTGGCTGTTGCTTGTCATGGCGATCCTCGGCCTTGCCGACGCCATCTTCGGGATTCGTCGGCGCTACCTGCAGAGAAGGCCGCCGCCGCTCCCCGCGTCCTGAATTTCCCATGTCAACCCGGACCCGATCCCGACCCTCACATTTCATCACTCCCAAGGAGCTACGAATATGGAAGTCATTCTGCTGGAACGCATCGCCAAGCTCGGCCAGATGGGCGAAGTCGTCCGCGTCAAGGACGGGTTTGCGCGCAATTTCCTTTTGAAGCGCGGCAAGGCGTTGCGCGCCACCTCGGACAATCGCGCCAGGTTCGAAGGCATGAAGGCCGAATTGGAAGCCCGCAATCTCAAGGCCAAGGGTGAAGCGACCAAGGTCGCGGAAAAGATCGACGGCCGCAATGTCGTGGTGCTGCGTCAGGCCTCCGAAACCGGCCAGTTGTTCGGTTCGGTCAGCGTGCGCGACATTATCACCTCGTTCGAATCCGATGGCGTCACCTTCTCCCGTAGCCAGGTCATGCTGGACGCCCCCATCAAGACCATCGGCAAGCATTCGATCAACATCGCGGTGCATCCGGAAGTCGAAGTTGCTGTGACCGTGACGGTTGCGCGCAGCGCCGAGGAGGCCGAGCGCATCAACCGCGGCGAGGATATCTCGACCCGCCAGGAGGACCGGGATGCGGCCGCCGAAGCGCTCGCCGCGGCCGGCGAATTCTTCGACCCGGAAGCGCTGCATGACGAGGAACCGCAGCCGGAGCCGGCCACCGAAAAATAAGGCTGCCCGCACCGGCCAGTCCACACTGGCCACGAC
>JAGXAF010000235.1 GCA_018971675.1 Bradyrhizobium sp. | reverse complement strand
TTGGGAAACCAGTCGATAAGCCATTGGACGGATGGTGGATGGAGGGCCCGGCAGCCTGTGGACAAATTGTTGAAAACCATGTGGATAAATAGTGCGCTTGTTGTGCAAATGTGGTGTCTCAAGCTGTGGAAAAGGGAGCACTAAAGCTGTGGAAAATCAGGTAGCGCCTCAGGCTGAAACATCGCAGGGGTCGGGGGCCTATGTGCTGCAAATACTTGGCCGGGTCCTTATCACGATCGTAGCGCCGCTATATGGGGGCTATATCGGCGCATCCGCAGACACTCTTTTCATCTACATACTCCTGGCGGGCGCATGGTCGCTTTGGGCCTACGGCCAGCCGGGACCCCAAGAGCTCTGGAAAATAGCCGGCTGGATCGGAGTTCTAAAAGGCTGGATTGTCATGTCGGCTGCCGTTCTGATCGTAGCCGGACCGGCCTTTGCCATCGGCTACTTTGTCTTGGGAACGCCGAGCTGAGGCCCGCCGACATTTCGGTCCAGGCTTTGGCTGGTCCCGGAACAAACAATCGAGAAACGGCGGTTTTCTCTGCAAAGAAACAACCGCGAAGTGTCCTCACGCATCCTACGTGGCGGGGACGAACACCAACCGGGCGGCATTTTGCGTCATTCGCGTGGCCGTCAGCCGCAGGAAGTATAGCGACAGGCCCGGATTGCGCTCGCACAGCTTCTTGAGCGCGCCAGCGCTGATCCACAGCAAATCCACATCGGTTTCCGCCACCGCGCTCTGGGTGCGCCGCCGCTCCAGCGAGAACAACCCCACCTCGCCGAACAACTCACCAGCAGAAAGCCGCTGATCAATTTCCGGAAGCCTGATTTCACCGGATATGATCATATAGAGCAGGTCGGCATGCTGCCCCTTCCTGAAAATCGTTTCTCCCGCCTTGAAATGCCTCGGTTCCATGAACGGCTGCAACCAGGTTGAAGACAGATCCGTGGCGGCGGCAAGCTTCGCCTTGCGAAGCAATTTCAGCATGCGAAAGAACAGGATGATGTTCAATGGGAACAGGATGAGGTGCAGAATGAGCACCGGATATAATCCAGCGCCAATTCCATAACTGATGAAGGCGATATTGCTGCATATCGCGACCGCGCGCAGGCTCAACATCGTGCTCATGCAGAATGTCAGCAGGACGAGAGCCGACGCCAAATAGCCGATGCCGTCAATCAGCGTCATGGTGGAAAGCAAATCAATTGAAAATCGACGCCAAGAACGCTTGCCTTATTGGGCGGAAATGAGGCTGGCGGAGATCGGATCATCCGAACGTGAGGCAACGGCTGAGTGGACGGTACCGAGCGGCAGGTCGGGCGAGACTCGCGGCCGCGCTGGCCTCCCGCACATCGCTCCCTGGATAGTTGGACAAACGGGCGTCGCCTTCGATGCCAGGGGTTATGGCTGGCAGGTCGGCGACATCCGTGAAGCTACGGTCGCGATCCTGCTGATGACGATGGTCTTTACCGCGCTGCTTGCTGCGCTGCGTCTGCTACGTCGAGTGAGTTCGAGCTGACGGCCGGTGCGGTCGCAATATGCGCGGGGTAATTGCGGCCGACCGTGCGGCGACGCAACCGGGACGACAGACCGATGGCATATCGGTCGACCGCCGCGAAGGCAACGCTCGCAATGACGCTCGCAGCTATGCCAAGCGCAAGAGCGCACATTTGCGCCAGGTGCGTGCCAACAATCTTGTCCAGATACACAAATACCGTCGCAGCCAAGCCGCACAATATCGGCCAGTGAATGAGATAGATCGGGAACGACAATCGGGAACCAGCCACAAGCCATGGCTTCGACAGAAAATTTCGACAGAGCTGAAGATCGATGATCCCGGTAAGCAGCAGAATTGCGCCAAAAGCCTTCTGCTGCATTGCTGGAGATTGACCAGGAAACAGCCAGTATGTCTTGTCCGAACAGAGCGCAATGAGCCATTCCGGCTGCCACACGTCAGTAACCACGCAGCAGGCCACGCCTGCGATCACAAGTGCCATCGGCAGCAACTCGCGCGTCGAGACCGGCCGCTCCGCGCGACGGACGACCGCCAGCAGATGGCCGGCAAGGAAGCAGATATAGGCGCTTCGAATCGTGAAGAGCATCCCAAGCGCCACGACGATCCACCACAGGCGCTGCGAGCGCCGCGCGCACAGGCACAAGAACAGGATCGCGACAGAGCCGTAAAACTCGATGCTGAGAGTCCAAAGTGGCGACGAGAAAGACTGCTTGACTGTCTGCTGCCAGGGAGCAAGGAACGCTACTCCTGGCATATCGCGATAGCCGAGAAGCAGTGCGTTGATCGTGCCGTCGCGCAAGACCGATAGTATCGACAGATCGGCCTGCCACTGTTGGCTGAAAGATGCATTATGCAATAGCTTTCCCGCCTCGATGTTCGCCTGACCGGTGATAAGCATCAAGCACGCGGCGGCGACCGTTGCGGCAAACGCCGGCAGTCCGAGGCGGACGACCCGTGCGAGGATTTGCACCATCGGCTGGTCGAGCTGGCGCTCGAATGAACGGGTCAGGACGTACCCGCTGAGGCAGAAGAAAATGTAGACCGCCGAATAACCATCATAGAGAAAATAAAGTGGAGACAGATGAATAGCTGCCGCGAGCGTCGAGGATGGGGCGGAACTCAGCAAGTCCGGCAGAAACGCGGCGAAAAAATGCAGCATCAAAACCTGGATCGCGGCCAGCCCCCTGATCGATTCGAGGAACGCGATGCGCGCAGGTGCGGTTGCCAGGAGTGGCAACACAGGCGATTGCGAGGGGCTGAAGTCGGCAGCCTGTACCGGCGGGGGCATGCAGATAGTACAATTGTAAGTTGTTAAGATACCGCTAACAATTCCCGTAGACCTCGCGCGCAAGGTCGTCGACCTGGAACAGCCAAAGCCCTGCGCGGTTGACCACAATGCACGCGCACTGCTCTCATTGCCTGGGCCGGCTGGACGTGATCAGGGAGACTGCTGACGGCGTCAAGATCATGCGCTGTCGGTCTTGTGGACGTATGGAATGGCAGGCCGGCAACCTTGCGCCGATCACCCGCAGGCTGATCGAACGTGCCAGACGCATAAAGCGCATGGTCACGCGCGGCGGTAATCAGTAAGTCGGTCTCCGGCATTCCCGGCGCCTCTCTTGCCGAGGGCATCTTCGCAAGCCTCGGGCGTATCGCGCCGCGGGAAGGTCGATGCTTGCTGAAAAACCGACTGGATTTCAGTTGGTGGACGGGTTCAGGATTGCGCTATGGTCCCGCGCATTGGCGTGCGCGGATCGATGTCGCTGACTTTGCCGGCGACGCGAAAGCCGGAGTTGAGAACGCCTGTCCTTTAAATTATTGAAACAACCGCGCTTCGCCCGCCGGACCCAGGAATGTCTTCCACGATCACCCCCGCCACCCATCGCGCCAGTTTCGTCATCGGCAGCGAAGCGAGCGCGAAACATGTCGTCGATTTCCTGACCGAGAGTTTTGTCGAGGGCGAGGCCGCGATTGCCGCGTTCGAGCGGCCGGACGGCATCTGGGACGTCACCGTGCATTTTGCCGATGCCCCCGATCAGGCCGCGATCCGGAAACTGGTCGGCCTCACGGCCGGCGACCACGTCGCGCAATCGATCATCTTCGATACCGTCGAGGCCAGGGACTGGGTCAAGGCCACGCTGGCGGACCTCGTGCCGGTCCCCGCCGGCAGGTTCACGGTGCACGGCCAGCACGATCGCGCGCGCGTGCCGCCGAACAGACTGGGCATCGAGATCGAGGCCGCGCTGGCGTTCGGCACCGGCCACCATGGCACCACGCGCGGCTGCCTGTTGCTGCTCGATCAGGTGCTGAAGGCCTGGTATCCCCGCCGCGTGCTCGATCTCGGCACCGGCACCGGCGTGCTGGCGATTGCCGCCACGAAAGCGCTGCACCGCTCCGTGCTGGCGAGTGACATCGACGCCGCCGCGGTCCGCGTCGCGCGCGACAATTCGCGCCTCAACCAGACCGGCAATCTGGTGCAGGTGATCCGCGCCACCGGTTTCTCGGCACCGCAATTTGCCGGGCGCAGCCCCTTCGACCTGGTGCTGGCGAACATCCTCGCCAATCCGTTGCGGCAACTGGCAGGCCCGATGGCGCGGCATCTGGCGCCGTCGGCACTGGTGATCCTGTCGGGCCTGCTGACGCCGCAGGCCGCCGGCGTGATCGCCGCCTATCGCGCCCGCGGACTGGTGCCGCTGCGGCACATCAGGATCGACGGCTGGAGCAGCCTGCTACTTCGGAAGGCGCGATGAGGCCGCGCGGCCCCCAATGAACGTCGCCTCTTCCAGGAGCTGCGGGGAATGCACTCTGTGCTGCAAGGTGATGGCGATCGAGACGCTGACGAAGCCCGCAGGCTCGTGGTGCACGCACTGCCGGTCCGGCCAGGGCTGCCTGATCCATGCCGAGCGGCCGGCCGAATGCCGGGCTTATAGCTGCCTTTGGCTGGTCGACGACCGGCTAGGCCCGCACTGGAAGCCGAGCAAGTCGAGACTCGTGCTGACGACGTCGGAAGACGGCATCGAAATAAGGTGTGATCCCGGCTTTCCGGAGGCATGGCGCAAGGAGCCTTATCGCAGCCAGATCCGGCAATGGGCCGCCTCGGGCGAGACCCATGACGTCACAGTGCTGATCGTCATCGGCGAGCGGATGATTCTGGTGACGGAGGAGCAGGAATTCGATCTCGGCATCGTGCGGCCGGATCAGCGCATCGTCCGCGAACTTGAAGGCACGCGCTGCGTCGGCGCGACGCTGGTGGAGGCGTCTGAACTGGAATGAGTAAAGCCAGCTATCAATCGGCTTCGGCTCGGGGCAGGCCTTGTGGTCGCGCGATGCGCGCCTGGCGCGGGCCCCGACAAACCGGACCAGCATCTGGACGATGACGCCGCCAAATTGCAGCCTTCGTTGCCGCATTGTAGACTTATCTCCGTCATTTCAACTGCCGTCCAACCCGGTCATCCCATGTTCGAAGCCCACTTCCAGACGTTCGAAGAGCCGGAAAGCGGCGTCGCGCTGACGGCGCGGCTTTCCGCATTTCGCGAGGAACTGGCGCGGCGGAAGCTGACGGGATTCGTGATTCCCCGAGCCGACCAGCAGCAGAACGAATATGTGGCGCCGTCGGAAGAGCGGCTGGCGTGGCTCACCGGCTTTACCGGATCGGCGGGGCTTGCCGTGGTGCTAACGCATGAAGCCGCGGTGTTCGTCGACGGCCGCTACACGTTGCAGGCCACGCGGCAGGTCGATGCCACGGCCTGGCGGGTCGAGCCGCTGATCGACCCCTCCCCCGAAAGCT
>JAGXAF010000020.1 GCA_018971675.1 Bradyrhizobium sp. | reverse complement strand
TCACTTCGCGTGGCGAACCTCGGTCCAGTACGCCCGCCCGCGTCTGGGCCGGCCGAGGGGATCGATCCATGAAAATTGTGATGGCAATCATCAAGCCATTCAAGCTCGAGGAAGTCCGGGACGCCCTGACAGCCATTGGCATCCGTGGTCTTACCGTGACGGAAGTCAGGGGCTATGGGCGCCAGAAGGGCCACACGGAAATCTATCGCGGCACTGAATACGCGGTGACTTTCCTGCCCAAGATCAAGCTCGAGATCGCGGTCGCATCCGACCGGCTCGACCAGACCATCGACGCCATCGTATCGGCCGCGCGAACCGGACAGATCGGCGACGGCAAGGTCTTTGTCATCAGTCTCGACCACGCGGTTCGCATTCGCACCGGCGAGGTCGATACCGCCGCACTTTGATTTCGCGCTCAACCCCATCCAATCAGGAGTAAAACACATGACGTTCAAACGTCCGACCCTCGCGGGATGGGTAGCCCTCGCAGCGTTCTGCGCCGTGGGTTTCGTCGACGGCGCGTTTGCCCAAACCGCCGCATCCGCGGCGCCGCCGGCTGCCGCGGCAGTCGTCCCCAACAAGGGGGATACTGCCTGGATGCTGGTATCCAGCGCGCTCGTCCTGATGATGTCGATCCCGGGCCTTGCGCTGTTCTATGGCGGTCTCGTCCGCACCAAGAACATGGCCTCGGTCCTGACCCAGGTGTTGGCGATCGTGTCGATGGTCGGCGTGGTCTGGACCATCTACGGCTATTCGCTCGCCTTCAGCGATGGCGGCAGCATGACGCCGTGGATTGGCGGCTTTACCAAGACCTTCATGCACGGCATCGACGCCAATTCGACGGCGGCAACGTTCTCCAACGGCGTGGTCATTCCGGAACTCGCCTACTTCGTATTCCAGATGACCTTCGCGATGATCACGCCCGCCCTGATCGTCGGCGCCTTCGCCGAACGCATCAAATTCTCGGCGGTGATGCTGTTTATCCTGCTGTGGGTGACCTTCATCTATTTCCCGATCGCGCATTGGGTCTGGTACGTGGCGGCTCCGGACGATGTCGCGGCCGCCGCCAAGGCACTTGCCGCTGCGGCCGATGGCGCAGCCAAGACCGCGGCGCAAGCCAAGCTCGATGAAGTCACCGGCGCGGTCGGCTGGCTTGCCGGAGCCGGCGCCCTCGACTTCGCAGGCGGCACGGTGGTGCACATCAATGCCGGCATCGCCGGTCTGGTGGGCGCGCTGACCATCGGCAAGCGTATCGGCTACCGCAAAGAGTTGATGGCTCCGCACTCGCTGACCATGACCATGATTGGCGCTTCGCTGTTGTGGGTGGGCTGGTTCGGCTTCAACGCCGGCTCCAACCTCGAAGCCAACGGCACCACCGCGCTGGCCTTCGTCAATACCATGGTGGCGACCGCGGCCGCCGCGCTGTCCTGGCTGATGTGCGAATGGATCTTCAAGGGCAAGCCCTCGCTGCTTGGCATCTGCTCGGGCGCGATCGCGGGTCTGGTAGCGGTCACGCCGGCTTCCGGTTTTGCCGGTCCGATCGGTGCGATGATCCTGGGCTTCGTGGTCTCGCCGGTCTGTGTGTTCTTCGTCTCCACGGTGAAGAACGCGCTCGGCTATGACGACGCGCTCGACGTGTTCGGCGTCCACTGCATCGGCGGAATCATCGGCGCGCTCGGCACCGGCATTCTGGTCAATCCCGCGCTCGGCGGCGTCGGTATCACCGACTACACCAATATTGCCGGAAACAACGCCGGCACCTACGATTTCGCCACCCAGATGATCGCACAGGGCAAGGCGGTGGGCGCAACCTTGCTGTGGTCGGGCCTGGGCTCGGCGATCCTCTACCAGTTCGTCGACCTCGTGGTCGGCCTGCGTCCCTCGGTCGAGGCGGAACGCGAGGGTCTCGACATCACCGATCACGGCGAGCGCGCCTACAACATGTAGGCCACCCGTCGCAGCCCCACGCGAGCGCGCCGGGAGCCACGGGTTGAGCGGCCCTGACCGTCGAGGGCTCCGGCACAGGCCCTTCTTTTGGCGGAAATGCGGGTTGGATGGACCCGGCCGACCGATGGTTAATCGGGTCTTAACCTCGCCGTATCTATGGTGGTTCTGATCCTCTATCGGCCGGCCTCGATGCACCAAGCGGCCGCCCGGGAGTGCTGGCGTCTCGACCATGATAATGACCGCTTCATCCCGCACGCCGCAAGGCACCGGCAGTCCGGAGAGCGAGCGCTCGCCATTCGCGCGGCTGACCGAGCTGCTGGCTCCGCACCAGCCGGGCAAGCCATTGATTACGCTATCCTTGGGCGAGCCTCAGCACCCTGTTCCGACGTTTGTCGGACCGGTGCTGGCCAAACACATCGCCGAATTCGGCCGCTATCCGATCGCCAGGGGCATCGAGCCGTTCCGGCGTGTTGCGGCCAACTGGCTCTCTACCCGATTCGACTTGCCGCGGCCGATCGATCCCGAGAGCGAACTTCTGGTACTCAATGGCAGCCGCGAAGGCCTGTTCTTCGCCGCGCTGACAGCGGCGCGCTTTGTCGGCGCGCGCAAGGGCCGGCCGGCGATCCTGGTGCCGAATCCGTTTTATCCTGCCTATGGCGCCGGCTCGCGCGCGGCGGATTGCGAAACCGTCTATCTGCCGACCACGCCCGCCAACGGATTTCTTCCCGACCTCGACGCACTTGACGACGCCACACTGGCGCGAACCGTTGCGATCTACATCGCCTCGCCGGCCAACCCGCAAGGCGCGGTGGCCTCGCGCGATTATTTCACCCGGCTGAAGAGGCTCGCCGACCGCTTCGGCTTCATGATCCTGAGCGACGAGTGCTATTCGGAAATCTACACCAGGCAGGCGCCCGGCAGCGCGCTGGAATGCGCAGGGCCCGACTTCGCCAATGTCGTGGCGTTCCAATCGCTGTCGAAACGCTCCAACCTGCCGGGCATGCGGGTGGGTTTCGCTGCCGGCGACAGCAGGTTTCTCACCGCGTTCCACGAACTGCGCAATGTCGCGGCGCCGCAGGTGCCGGTACCGCTGCAGCATGTCGCGATCTCGGCCTATAGCGACGAGGCGCATGTCGAGGAGAACCGCAGGCTCTACCGCATCAAGTTCGATCTCGCCGACCAGATCCTTGGCAACCGATATGGCTATGTCAGGCCGGCCGGCGGCTTCTGCATCTGGCTCGACGTGTCGGGTCACGGCGGCGACGAAGCGGCGACGGTGAAACTCTATCGCGACGCAGGCGTGCGCGTGGTGCCGGGAAGTTATCTGGCGCGGCAACAGGCCGACGGAAGCAACCCCGGCGCCGGCTATATCCGGCTGGCGCTGGTGGCGGACAGTGAATCAACGGCCGAAGCGTTGCGTCGGCTGGTCGAAGTTCTGGATTAATCGCAGGTCGGAATCAGCATGCCAGCGATCGAACGTGTCATTCCCTTGGTTAGCCAATTGCCGGCCTCGATGCGCGAGGCGCTGCGGCGGCGGTTGCGCGAATGCGCAGGCCTCGGCCTGATCGCGCTGTCGGGCGTGATCAGCGCGGCGATGATGACCTGGTCGGTGCAGGATCCGAGCCTCAGCCACGCGACATCGCGCGCGATCCATAACGTGATCGGCTATCCCGGCGCCATCGGCGCCGATCTGCTGATGCAGATTCTGGGCTTCGGCGCCATCATGCTGATCCTGCCGATCGCGGTGTGGGGCTGGCGCATGCTGACCCATCGCCCCTTCGATCGCCAGGCATTGCGGCTGGGCTGCTGGATCCTGTGCGCGGCGATCGCGGCTGGCTTTGCCAGTTGCTGGCCACATGGCAGCGCTTGGCGGCTGCCGACCGGGCTCGGCGGCGTGGTCGGTGACGCGCTGCTGCGCGCGCCGGCCGTCATCTTTGGACCGCCCGGCTTTCTTTATCGCCTGGTGCTGGGAATCGTGCTTGGCGCCGCGATGGTCGCGACATTCCTGATCGCGTGCGGCTTCGGCGCGCGCCCGCAGGAAGCGAAAGAAGCACCGATTGAAGATGACGACGCGCCGTTCGAGGAAGAGGACGATGGCGGTTCAGTCTCGCTGGGATGGGTGTTTCATGCCGCGATGAGCGCCAAGGCCCGGCTGGGCTGGCTGATCGCCCTGACCTATCGCCGGCTCGTCTCGAGCGGGCCCGCGAGGGGCACTGTCGCCTTCCAGCGTCAGGAGCCCAACCTCGGCGGTCATTCAGCGCCGTCCCTGTCGCCCGAGGTCGATGAGGATTTCGAGGAAGAGGAAGAAGACGATGAGGAGGAAGCCGCCCCGGCGCCACGCAAGAAAGCGGCCCCGCGCGCGTCCGGGCGCAAATCCTCCGGCAAATTCGAACTGCCTTCGGTTTCGGTGCTGACCCTGCCCAAGGCCTCGGATCGCCAGCCGCTCAGCAAGTCGGAACTGGAGAATAACTCTCGCGCGCTGGAAAGCGTGCTCGGGGATTTCGGCGTGCGCGGCGAGATCGTCAAGGCCAACCCCGGGCCGGTCGTGACGCTGTACGAACTCGAGCCCGCGCCCGGCATCAAATCGTCCCGCGTGATCGGGCTCGCCGACGATATCGCGCGCTCGATGAGTGCGCTGTCGGCGCGCGTCGCCGTCGTGCCCGGCCGCAATGCGATCGGCATCGAACTGCCGAACGCGCATCGCGAAAAGGTCTATTTGCGCGAATTGCTATCCGTGAAGGACAGCAACGAGTCGGTAGCGAAACTGCCGCTGTGCCTCGGCAAGAACATCGGCGGCGAATCCATCATCATCGACCTGGCACGCACGCCGCATATGCTGATCGCCGGCACCACCGGCTCCGGCAAATCCGTCGCCATCAACACCATGATCCTGAGCCTGGTGTACCGGCTGCGCCCGGACCAGTGCCGCCTGATCATGGTCGATCCGAAAATGCTCGAGCTCTCCGTCTATGACGGCATTCCGCACCTGCTGACGCCTGTCGTGACCGACCCGAAGAAGGCGGTGGTGGCGCTGAAATGGGCGGTGCGCGAGATGGAAGAGCGCTACAAGAAAATGTCCAAGCTCGGCGTGCGCAATATCGATGGCTACAACGCGCGGCTCGGCGAGGCGAGATCCAAGGGGGAGGAACTCACGCGCACTGTGCACACCGGCTTCGATAAGGAGACCGGCAAGGCGATCTACGAGGAAGAGAAACTCGATCTCGATCCGCTGCCCTATATCGTCATCATCGTCGACGAAATGGCCGACCTGATGATGGTCGCCGGCAAGGACATCGAAGGCGCCGTGCAGCGGCTGGCACAGATGGCGCGGGCGGCCGGTCTGCACGTCATTCTCGCCACCCAGCGGCCGTCGGTCGACGTCATCACCGGCACCATCAAGGCGAACTTCCCGACCCGCATCTCGTTTCAGGTCACTTCCAAAATCGACAGCCGCACCATTCTCGGTGAAATGGGCGCCGAGCAGCTGCTTGGACAGGGTGACATGCTCTATATGGCCGGCGGCGGCCGCGTCAGCCGCGTGCACGGGCCCTTCGTCTCCGACGAGGAGGTCGAGAAGGTGGTGCGTCATCTCAAGTCGCAGGGTCAGCCCGAATATCTCGAGGCGGTCACCGCGGAAGAGCCGACCGACGAGGACGGCGCCGTATTCGACTCCACGGGCATGGGCAGCGATGGCGGCGGCGACCTGTTCTCGCAGGCGGTGGCGATCGTCAAGCGCGACCGCAAGGCCTCCACCAGCTACATCCAGCGCCGGCTGCAGATCGGCTACAACCGCGCCGCGTCGCTGATGGAGCGTATGGAACTTGAAGGCATCGTCGGGCAGGCCAATCACGCAGGCAAACGCGAAATACTTGTCGAGGAAGAGGAAAACCCCTTCTGAGCCGGCTGGCCACAGCGGCTGTTGAAATCCAATTCTCACGGAAAAACGATAGCCGCCTGGGCCCAAATCACGATAAAAGCGGCCCGAAATCAGGCAGGGCAATGGGTTTGAACAGAGATTCGAAATTCCAGGTCACCGGGCAACGCGGCATGCGAAGCGGCGCGGCTATCCTGATCGCGGCAGGCCTTCTCGGGGCGCCGTCGTTCGGACAGAACGTGCCGATTCCGAAGCCTGCGCCAAAGAGCCGGAACTTCCGGATGAGCGAGTCGGAACCGCAACGGGCTCCCACAACCACCAGCGCCCTCCAGCTGAAGCCGCCGGATCCGGTGATTCCCGATCCTCGCCGCAATCAGCCCGCCAGCATTTTTGCCAGCTTCGACGCCAATCAAAAAGCGCAGGCCGCCAAGATCAGCGCCTACCTGTCGTCCCTGCAGACGCTGGTCGGCAATTTCGTGCAGGTCGCGCCGGATGGCACCAAGACCAAGGGCGATTTTTACATCCAGAAGCCCGGCAAGGTGCGTTTCGAATATGATCCGCCGAGTCCGATCGAACTGATCGCCGACGGCTCGTCGCTGGCGGTACGCGACCGCAACCTCGCAACCCAGGATATCTATCCGTTGTCGCAGACGCCGCTGCGCTATCTGCTGTCGGACCGCATCGACCTGTTGAAGGACACCAATGTCGTCAGCGTGACGTCGGACGACCTCTATATCAGCGTCACGATCGAGGAGAAGCAGGCCCTGATCGGCACCAGCCGCCTGATGCTGATGGTTGGCGCCAAGGACGGGCAGCTCAAGCAGTGGACCGTGACCGATCCTCAGGGCTACGACACCACGGTGGCGGTCTACAATCTCGATAGCACCAAGAAGGTCGATCCCAGCCTGTTCAAGATCGACTTCACGAAGTATCCGACCTCGCCGGGCTAGAGCTTTTCCGTTCCGATGGAATCGGAACGGGGCTCCAGATTCTTGTCTTGACGCGTTTTCTTGACGCGAACCGGTATCCACCCACGGATCAAGTCCGAGGGCACGCTTCGCGCGAAAACGCTCTCGTCAAATTCAGGTCAAAAGGGCTTACCCATTGGGCCAAGCCTTAAGATTTCGTTTTCTGGGGATTCCGATTCAGGACGTTCGCCTGAAATCCTTGTCGTGCTCGATCGTCAGGCATATCTTGGAGGTGTGAGTCCACGATTTGCCAAGGTAAATTGCTGTGACTACGGTGAAAGCGAAAACGCCGGGCGCGGAGTTGTCCAGAGCCGTTTGGTTCGGGGGACTGGCGGTACGAACGGCCTTTATCGCGATCCTGATCGTCATCACCGCGAGCGTCGCCAGTCCTCAACTCGAAAACATCTGGTCGATCTGGGAGACGCCCAGCGATGTCGCTCGATTAGCCTTGGGCGCAGCCGTTTGCTGCTGGCTGCTAGTCCACTTTTTCATCGTCCCAAGGGATCCAGGCGGCTATCGAACCTGGCTCTATCTCGGACCTGTGCTGCTACCGCTCGCCCTGCTTGTGGCCGTGATCGCCTGGTAGCAAGCCTCCACCCCTCACAGCGGCGGCTCGCCTGAGGGAGGGTTCAAGGCGGCCGGCGCAGGCTCTCCCATCGCGCATTCGCGCCAGACCGGTGTCGTGCATGTGGTGGGCCAGCCGCCGCCAAGTGCCATGAACAAGGCGGCCGTGTCCGAAAGCCGGGTTGCCTCGGTCTGCACTCGCGTGACCACGGCCGTCAAGTAAGTCTGCTGGGCGTTAAGGACGGCCGTTTGATTGACCTGACCTGCGTTGAGCTGCTTTTCGACGATGTCAAGGCTCGCCTTGGCGGTCTCTTCCGCGTGCACGGCGGCTTGCATGGCGCGTGCATCTGCCTGTAGCGCGCGCAAGGAGTCCGCGACATTCTGGAACGCGACAATCACGGTGGCGCGGTACTGGGCCTCGGCCTGGTCGAGGCCGGCCTCGGCGGCCTTCTGCTTGTTGTAAAGCGTAAAGCCGTCAAAGATCGGCGCCGTGACGCCTGCGGCCAGAGTATAGAAGCCGGTCCCCGGCGCAAAGCTCTGGGCAAGATTATAGGCGCTGGTGCCGCCATTGGCCGATAGCATGAAATTCGGGAGCCGCGCCGCGATCGCGACGCCGATCAACGCGCTGGCCGCATGCATGTTGGCTTCCGCCTGCCGCACGTCCGGACGCTGGTCGACGAGCTTGCTGGGCAGGCTGATCGGCAGATTGGCTGGAAGTTTCATGTGCGCGAGATCGAACTTCTGCGCGACCTCGTCGGATGACAATTGCCCGGCAAGGGCGGTCAGCAGATCGCGCTGAACCGCGAGCTGCTTCTCCAGAGGCGGCAGCAACTGCTCTGCCGCGGCCAGCGCCGCTTCCTGTGCCAGCACATCCGCTTTTGCCGCCTGCCCCGCTTCGAACTGCCGCTTGAGTATATCAAGCAGGCGGCGCTCGATTCCGATCACCCGTTTGGTTTCGGTGATCTGGCCGCGCAAGGAGGCTTCCTGGATTGCGGCGGCCACGACGTTGCTCGTCAGCGTGAGGTAGGCTGCTTCGAGCTGGAACAATTGCTGCTCGGTGACGGCGTCGAGGTTTTCGACCTGGCGGGCATTGCCGCCCCAGACATCGGGTACAAAACTGACCGTGAGCTGATGGGTAATCAGCGAGAACTCGGTCTGCGGCACTGCGCCGAGGTCGGCGCCGAACACCGTGCCGGCATTGGATTGCAAAATCCGCTGGGCCATCGCGTTGCCGCTAACTTGCGGCGCCCAGAGCCCGCGCTGCGCCAGCGCGTTGAATTGAGCAATTTTGATCGCGGCCTCGGCCGACTGCAAGGAGGGGCTGTGATTCACCGCGTCCCTGATCAGATCGTTGAGGGGCCGGGAGCGAAAAGCCGCCCACCAGCGCGCCGAGACGGCCTCTCCGGTCACGAAGTGCTGGGCCGGAACCTTTGGCGCGCCGGGTGTCGGCCCCGGCGAAGCCAGCCTGCCAGGCAGATAGCCGCCAACCGCGGGCGCCGCCGGCGGTATAAAGTTGGGACCGACGCAGCCGGACATGGTCAAAGCCAGCACCAAGGCAGCGGCCGTGCCGGCGGCCGCACGTTGCCCTTGATGGGCGGTACCTCGCGTCGGCCCGATGCAGTCGGAGCGCCTTTTTTCGGCGCGACACCCCATTCTAGGTCGGTCGTGCATCACCGGCATCTCCGCCATCCAGGCTTTCCGTCGTTCCGCGCGCCAGAAAGATCCGGCGTAGCGCTGGCGCGACAACGAGGAGCATGAGCGGCCCGATGAACATGCCGCCGACGACCACGGTCGCGAGCGGCCGCTGCACCTGGCTGCCGATGCCGTGGGAAATCGCAGCGGGAAACAGTCCCACACCGGCAGAAAGGGCCGTCATCAGCATCGGGCGCATGCGTTGCTCCGCGCCTCGGAATACCGCTTCCGCAACATCCATCCCCTGCGCCCGGAGTTCGCGGAAATAGGTGATATTGAGAATGCCATCCATCACCGCGACGCCAAACAGCGAAATGAAACCGATCGCCGCCGAGACGCTGAAGGCAAGACCAGAAAGGTAGAGTGCGATCAGGCCGCCGCCGATCGCGAAGGGAATGCCGGCAAGCGCCAGCAGGCTCTCGCGCACGGTGTTGAACAGCCCGTAGAGCAGCGCCAGAATCAGCAGCAGCGTGATCGGGACCACCACCGATAACCGCTGTTTCGCTTTCTGCAGATCCTCAAACTCGCCGGACCACTCGATTTGATAGCCATTTGGCAGCTTGATCGCCTTACTGATGCGCTGCTGGGCTTCTTTGACGGTCGAGCCAAGGTCGCGGCCGCGCACGCTGAACTTGATTGGAATGTAGCGTTGGCTGGTTTCGCGATAGATGAAGGAGGCTCCTGTATCCAGCGTAATGTCCGAGACCTCGCTCAACGGGATGTAGGCGTTGGACCCCGACGGCGTTTGATAACCTACCTTGACGTTGCGGATAGCGTCGATGCTGCTGCGGTACTTGGGATCGAGCCTCACCGCCACCCCGAATTGCCGGTCGGCCTCCAGCACGGTACTGGCGACCGTGCCGCCGAGTGTCGCTTGAACCACAGTGTTGACATCACCGGTATTGAGTCCGTAGCGCGCGGCTTTCTCCCGATTGACCTTGATGTTGAGATTCGGTTGGCCAAGCACGTGGAAGATACCGAGGTCCTCGACCCCGCGCACCTTGGCCATCTCGTCCTTGACCTGGCTGGCAAGCTTTTCGAGCATTCCCAGATTCGGCCCGACAATCTTGACGGAGTTGGCGCCCTTCACACCAGAAAGCGCTTCTTCCACATTGTCCTGGATGTATTGGGAGAAGTTGAAACCAATTCCCGGCAACTGCTCGGCGAATTCATGCTGAAGTTGATTGGTCAGCGTCTCCTTCGTCACGTTGCGTGGCCATTCATCAAACGGCTTGAGCGGCGCAAACAATTCGACGTTCGAGAATGGCGAGGCATCGCTGCCATTGTCGGGCCGCCCGTGCTGGGACACCACGGTGATGACCTCCGGATGCCGAAGCAGAATTTCACGCATCTTGCGGGTCGCTTCGGTGCCTGCTTCGAGCGAGATCGTCGGCGGCAGCGCAGCCCTGATCCAGAAATTGCCTTCCTCAAGCGCCGGCAGGAATTCGCTGCCGAGTTGCGACGCAGCCAGGAAACTCAACGCGAGAAAAATGCCGCCGATCGCAATCGCGGTCCTGAGACGTCCCAGCGCCCATCCCAGCATAGGCCTGTAGGCGGCACGCAACCCCCGCACGATGACCGTCTCAACCTCACGGATTTCACCGGGAAGCAACAGAGCGCTCAGCACCGGGGTCACCGTGAAGGTCGCGATCAGCGCGCCCGCGAGGGCATAGCCGTAGGTGCGCGCCATGGGGCCAAAAATCTGCCCCTCGACGCCCTGCATCGTGAACAGCGGCACAAAGGCCGTCACCGTGATCGCGGCAGTGAAAAATACGGCCTTGTCGACCTGGAGCGCGCTGGCGAAGATGATTCGCAGACGCTCCGTCCAGCGCGTCCCGCTCCCATCCGGAGCGCTCGCTGAAGTGGGGTCCGGTCCCCAGAACCCTTCGGACAACTGCCGTAGCAGAGCCTGCCGATGCGCCGCCGGCGATTGGAAATTGCGGTAGATGTTCTCCATCATGATGACGGCAGAGTCGACAATGATGCCGAAGTCGACCGCGCCCAGTGACAACAGGTTGGCATCTTCTCCGCGCAGAACCATGATCATGATCGCAAAGAACAGCGCGAATGGTATGTTCGCGCTGACGATCAGCGCACTGCGCAGTTCGCCCAGAAAAAGCCACTGGATCAGAAAGACCAGCAGGCAGCCGAAGATCAGGTTGTGAAGGACGGTGTGCGTTGTGACGTTCACCAACGAGCTGCGGTCGTAGAAAGCAACAACCTTGACGCCCGGCGGAAGGCTGCCGTCGCTATTGAGCTTCTGGACCGCAGCCTGAACTTTGGGGATGATGGCGTTGGTATGCTCGGTCCGTCGCATCACCACAATCGCGGCGACCACGTCATCGTCGTGGTCTCGGCCGGCGATACCGAGCCGTGGCACAAAACCTACCGAAACCCTGGCGACGTCCTTGATCCGGATGGGCAGGCCGCCGGATTGGGTCAGGACAATATTTTCGATGTCCTCGACATGATAGCCATTGGTAACATCGTCGGCGCCGCCACTGTCGATCAGGCCGATGCCGCGGATATTGACCGACTGCTGCCCGATCGAGATTTCGCGGCCTCCGACATTGACGTTCGCATTGCCAATAGCGGTGATCAGCTGAGGAATGGTGATGTTGTACGCTTCGAGCCTTTCGAGATCGGCATCGACATTGAACTGCTTGGTGGTGCCGCCCCAGCTATTGATTTGCGCAACGCCCGGAATCGTGAGCAGGCGGCGCGTGACGACATAGTCTTGCAAGGTGCGCAGATTGGTCAGCCCGAAATGCGGCGGCCCCACGATCTGGTAACGATAAATCTCGCCGACCAGGCTGGAGGCCTGAATGGTCGGCACAAGATTGCCCGGTAACGTGACATTCTGCTGCAGGCTGATCGAGGCTTGCTGGAGGGCGAAGTAGTAATCGGTGTCATATGAGAAGGTGACGCGGACAAAGGACAAGCCATAAAAGGAGGTTGAGCGGATATTGACCACGCCGGGCGTCGGATAGAGCCCGACTTCCATCGGGATCGTGTAATATTTTTCCATTTCCTCGGCAGAGAGTCCGGGAGCTTGCGCGGTGATCTCAAGGATGACCGGCGCAGGATTCGGATAGGCTTCAATATTCAGCCTGGTGAACGCGACCAGGCCAGCGGCGCAAAACACCAACAGGCCCAGAACGACAATCGCGCTCCGCGTCAGGCCGAATTCGAGTAGCGCCTTGATCAACCAAACCTGCCCTGCTTCGTTTTAATGTTTCCCGCCGACCGCGATCACTCGGCGGCGCCTGACAGCAGCATGTTGCTCAGGAACACCGCGCCGCCGGTGACCACGCGTTCGCCGGGTTGCAAGCCATCCAGTATCTGCACCCAGCCCTTCTCCCGAAGCCCGGTGCCCACGGTCCGCCTGGTGAAGTGATGGCTGTCCTCGGCCACCCACACCGTCATGGTGCCGTCCCCCTCTCGCACCACGGCGTTCTCCGGCACTGCCGGTGAATGCACCGGATCCCCCACGCGAATGACGAAGCTTGCATACATGCCGGAGCGCAGGAGATGATCCGGATCCTCCACCTCCGAGCGAACCAGTTGTCGGCGCGTGTTCGGATCGATCGTCGATCCGATCGCTGTCACGCGTCCTTTGAATACCTTGTCCGGATAGGCTGGCACCGTCACATCGACCGGTTGGCCGACCTTGTACGCCGGCGCATCGGTCTCGACCACGTTCGCGACCATCCACATGGTTGAGATGTCCGCGACCTGAAAGGGCGGCGGTGCGGCGCCGGGCTGCGTCAGAAATCCGGGTGCGGCGTTGCGAGCGACAATCCGCCCCGCGATCGGGCTCGGCACGACCAGCGTCGAGTCGATCCTGCGGTCCGCCACTATTTTTTCGATCTCGGCATCCGTCTTGCCAAAAATGCGTACCGCATCTGTGGCCGCCTTCAGGTTGCCTTCCGCTGTCTGCTCGTCGGAGGTCGCCTGGTCGACGTCCTTCTGCGCGCTGCCCCCCTGCCTCAACAGACCGGTTGCCCGTGCCAGGATTTTTTTTTGCAGCTCGAGCACCCCTCGGGCCGCTAGCAGCGTCGATTCCGCCTGCAGGAGGTCCGGGCTATCGATCGTAAAGAGAACGCTACCCTTTTCGACATCGTCTCCGACATTGTAAAAAGCCTTCAGGATCTTGCCTGGGTACTGTGAGAACACCTGGACCAGCAGGTCCTCATTGAAGTTGATCGTTCCCACAGAAGTCTTGAAGACTTCAAAGTCGCGGGTTTCGACCGGGTCAACCTTGACCGAGGCGGCCTGCTCTTCCGACAAAACCACAGCTTCGTCATCCTGACTGGATCGGCCGGAGACCGTAACCGTCGATCGCAGGGCGGCTGCCATATTCGCGGAACCGGAAGACAGGACAGCCTTGGTCCCGATCAGCGCCACCGCGGCAATCACGCACGCGATCACAAGGCGCGCCTTGGCTGTTGTGGAATTTCGAAGGAGATTCATTGGATGATGTAGACAGGCTGGATCATTCAGGGTCCGCAGAGATAGCTATTCGCCGCCAACTACCTCGTTGGAGAGCGGTCGCCAGTGGGATGGAATTTTGCAGCGATGTACCCGTTCATACTTACACAGACCTTACGATGCGGCCGCTTCTCCGGGACCGCTGAATTGCTTACATCAAGCTTACAGCCATGCCGGTACGCGAGATCGGCTCTTGTTTGATGATCTGACTGGGTTCATGGCTGGTGTGATTTTCGATCGATGGGCACGCCGCACATGCGGTTATTGATGGTGGAAGACAATGCTGAGCTGGCGACCCTGCTTGCGACGGGGCTGCAGACGGCCGGCTATGAAGTCGACGTGCTGTCCACGGTGGAGGAAGCCACCAGCGTCCTGCTGACGACGTTCTATGCCGCGCTGATTCTGGATCTTGGGTTACCCGATGGCGACGGCCTTTCGCTGTTGCGCCAGCTCCGTCATCACAACAATCCGATTCCCGTGCTGGTACTGACCGCGCGTGGTGGGCTGCACGACCGGGTCCACGGGCTGCGCAGCGGCGCCGACGACTATCTGGTCAAGCCATTCGCGCTCGAGGAATTGATCGCCCGGATCGAGGCCCAGTTGCGGCGGCCCGGCCATCTCCTGAGCAGTTCGCTGCGCATCGCCAATCTCGAATTCGACACCAGGAATCGGCAGGCGTCGATCGACGACCAGCCGCAAGTGCTGTCGGCCCGCGAAACCGACGTCCTGGAATTATTGATGCGCAGCAAGGGACGCGTGGTTTCCAAGAAGCAGGTCGAGGATCACATCTTTGGTCATTCCGGAGAAGTCGCATCGAATGCGATCGAGGTGTATGTTCACCGCTTGCGCAAGCAGCTCGCCGAGCGGGGCGCCAAGGTGCAGGTTCATACGATCAGGGGGATCGGATACCTGATCGCCGAGGAGAGTTAGCGTGTTTCGCTTCAAGTCGATCATCTCACGCATCGTCATCCTCCACGTCTTCGCCGTCGCCATCACCTCCGTCTTCATGTCGCTCGCGTTGTCGTGGCTGCTCAGCTACGCCACCAACAACATCCACAACGAAGCGATGCAGGAACAGGCCATCACGGTCGGCGAACATTTGACCGCGGATTCCGACGGCCAGCTCAGGCTCGATCTGCCACGCGACCTGCTCGGACTCTATTCACAAGCCTATGGCCGCTACTCCTATGCCGTGGTCGACCAAGGCGGCCGCGTGCTGTTCTCTTCCTTGAAAAACCAGGCGGCGCTGTTTCCGTCGGATACCAGGACGCACAACGTCGAATTTCTGGAACAGCGGCTCGGCGATGCCACTGTTTCCGGCGCCAGCGTCAAAAAGACTGTCGGCAATGAGGCTGTCTGGATCCAGACCGGCGAGGATCTCACCAACCGCGACGTGCTGATCGACGATATTGTCGCCGATTTCTACCGCAACGTCGGCTGGATCACGCTGCCGATCCTGCTGGTTCTGCTGATTGCCGACATCGCGATCTTCCGCCGCGCGCTGCGGCCGCTGCGACAGGCCTCTGAAATCGCGAGCGACATTGGTCCGACGCGAACCGACGTGCGACTACCGACCCGCGAAATCCCCCGCGAGGTGCAGCCACTGGTGTCCGCCATGAACCTGGCGCTCGACCGTCTCGAAGAAGGTTTCCGGATTCAGCGCGACTTCACCGCGGACGCCGCGCATGAGCTGCGCACGCCACTGAGCATCCTGCGAACCAGACTCGATCTGCTCGAAGACAGGAAAATCGGCCAGGCGCTGCAAAAGGACGTCGAGGGCATGGCACACATCATCAGCCAACTGCTCGACATCGCGGAATTGGATTCGTTCGTGGTCAACCCGCTCGAAAAGACCGACCTGAGATCGGTGACCGTCGAGATCGCAGAGTTCGTCGCACCACTGGCGCTGGCACAGGGCAAGAATGTTGCATTGCTCGGCACAACCGAGCCGGTCTGGGTCACGGGCAATTCGGAAATGCTCGGCCGTGCGATCCGAAATCTCTCGGAGAACGCCATCAATCACACTGCGCCCGGCACCACCATCGAATTCGTCGTCGACAAAAACGGCAGCGTGAGCGTGCTGGACCACGGTCCTGGCGTCACCGAGGAAGAACGCAATCTTATCTTTCAGCGATTTTGGCGGCGCGATCGCAACATGCCCGGCAGCACCGGGCTCGGGCTTTCGATCGTCCAGCGCATCGCCGAATTGCATTCGGCCGCCATCACCGTGGAAAACCGCAAACCGACCGGCGCATGTTTTTCGCTCCGGTTCACGCCGCTGGCGCTGACATAGGGGCTGCTCCTCCACAACCAGCTTCCCGAGATTCGGGAAGCGGACCGCCGGCGGCAGTTACCCACCGCATTCGCCGGCTGGTTGCCTCGCCACGCTCGCAATGGCGGCGGCAAACCCCGTATGGTGTCCGCGGGCATGCCTGTCCATTCTCGAAATCAGACGTTCCTTTGCTCTTGTGCCGACACCCGTCCCGATGCGTTTTTCCCTGACCACCTGGAACATCAATTCGGTGCGGCTTCGCATCGATCTGGTCGCCAAATTCCTCAAATCCGCGCGGCCCGACGTACTGTGCCTGCAGGAGACGAAATGCATCGACGATGCCTTTCCGCTGAAACGCTTCAAACGGCTCGGTTACGAGCATGTCGCGCTGAACGGGCAAAAGGGCTACCACGGCGTCGCCATCGTCTCGAAGCTGCCGTTCGAGGCCACCGATATCAGGACCTTCTGCGACAAGCTCGATTCGCGCCACATCTCGGTCGGGTTCGGCGCCAGCGCGCAATTGTCGAAGCCGCTGGTGCTGCACAATTTCTACGTCCCGGCCGGCGGCGACGTTCCGGATCCGGCGCTCAATCCGAAATTCGAGCACAAGCTGCAATTTCTCGACGAGATGAAGGCGTGCGAGCCGCTGCATCCACGCGGCGACGACCGTCATATCCTGGTCGGCGACCTCAACGTCGCGCCGCACGAGAACGACGTGTGGTCGCACAAGCAGTTGCTGAAGGTGGTGTCGCACACCCCGATCGAATGCGAGAAGCTGCTGGCGGCGCAGGCCCACGGTGAGTGGGTCGACGTTGCGCGCGACCGCATCCCGCTGTCGGAAAAAGTCTACACCTGGTGGAGCTACCGCGCCGCCGACTGGACCGTCGGCGACCGCGGCCGCCGGCTCGACCACATCTGGGTATCACGCGCGCTCAGGGATGGCGTCAGCGACTTCAGGATCACCCGCGACGCGCGGGGCTGGGAACGGCCTTCCGACCATGTGCCGGTCACGGTGACAATGGAAGTGTAAGCCATTGGAAGTGCAAGCTTGGCGTTTTCAGGCGAAGCCGGACCGTCTCGCCTACAAGAAAACGCGTGAAATTACGTCGTCAGCTTCGCGCTGGCCATCAGCATGTCGCTGGCGATCTGGCTGGTGCGGCTGACGAATTCGTCGCGAAGCCTGCGCGCGGCCGCCGGGTCGTCTTCCAGCACGCGCTGAAACAGGCTGCGCGCAATCCTGACCACCGAGGAATGTTCCAGCGCCGCCGCTGTCGATGGCCGCGCCATCGCAACCACCAGCGCGAGTTCGCCGATCAATGCGCCGGGGCCGACGATCACTTCGGCGCCATGGCCGTCGGAGATCCGGAACGATCCGTGCCGCACGATATATCCGGCATCGGCTTCGTCGCCCGCGGTAAACAATACATCGCCGCGCCTGAAATCGCGCTGCTCCGAGCCGATCGCGAGCATCCGCAGCGCCGCCTTCCCCAGCAGGCGCAGGGTCGGGACGCGTTCCAACAAGGCAACGTCATCTTCGATCGACATGCAAAACCGGTGATCGGGGACGAACTAACCGCCGATCGTATCACGGCACCAGCTTGTAGCCACCGGCTTCCGTCACCAGTATCTCGGGATTGGCGGCGTCTTTCTCGATCTTTTGCCGCAACCGGTAGATATGCGTTTCCAGGGTGTGGGTGGTGACGCCTGAATTATAGCCCCATACCTCCTGCAGCAGCGTCTCACGCAACACCGGCAACTGGCCGGCCCGGTAGAGGAAGCGCAGGATCGCGGTTTCCTTCTCGGTCAGCCGCACCTTTCGGGCGTTGGCGCCGGTCAGCATCTTGGAACCGGGCCGGAAACTGTAGGGTCCAACCGAGAACACCGCGTCCTCGCTGGCCTCGTGCTGGCGGAGTTGGGCCCGGATCCGCGCCAGCAGCACCGCGAACCGAAATGGCTTGGCGACATAGTCGTTGGCACCGGATTCGAGCCCGAGGATGGTATCCGAATCAGTGTCGTGTCCGGTGAGCATGATGATCGGCGCCTTGAAGCCACCCTTGCGCAGGCTGCGCACCACTTCGCGGCCGTCGGTGTCGGGCAACCCCACATCCATCAGCACCAGGTCGGGCGCATTGGTCTTGGCGGCGTTGGCGCCCTTGGCGCCCGTATCGACGGCGGAGGCCTCGAATTCTTCATGCAGCGACAACTGCTCGACCAGCGTGTCGCGCAAGTCGGTGTCGTCATCCACGATCAGAATCTTGCGGGCGTTGGCCATGTCATACAATCCTCTAGGGCCGATGGAAGAAGGCGTCGTCGGCCGGCTCTTGGTCCGTTGGATGTCGGTCAGTCGAATTTTGGTCGATCAGGTCTTTGGCGGGAAGATGGAGTCCCCAGGGTTGTCTGGCCTTGAGGTAAGGGGCTGTGACCGATTCACAAGCCGCACGCGAGTGTACTCCAGAATTTGCAGGCATTTGGATGAATGTCCTGTAATGCCCGGGAATCCGGGGTTTGCGCGCCCGCTTCGCAAGTCAGATCGCGATTCGCAAGGAAAGGCAAGTTGTTTCAATGGCTTCCAACAAGGCCGGGGGTAACGGCCCACTGACAACCATCAGGATTCGCACTGCCGCGGGCAATCCGCGCCGGGGCTGGCTCGCGGCCGGCGGTTTGACGGTGCCGGTCGCGCTGGGCCGCGGCGGCATCAGGGCCGACAAGCGCGAAGGTGACGGCGCTACCCCAAGGGGCATATTCCGGCCGCTGCGCGTGTGGTGGCGGGCCGATCGCCATCCGCATCCCAAAACCTTGCTACCGGTTCGCGCTATCCGGTCCGAAGACGCCTGGTGCGAGGATCCCTCCAGCGGGAACTACAATCGGCCCTTGCGGCTCACGCGAGACAGCCGCGGCGACCGGCTGATGCGCGAGGACCGCCTCTATGATTTTATCGTCGAGATCGACCACAACACCTCGCCGCGCGTAGCCGGCCGCGGCAGCGCGGTGTTCCTGCATCTGGCGCGACCGGATTTTTCACCGACCGCGGGCTGCGTATCGATGACCCGCTCGGCGATGTTGCGGCTGTTGGAGCGGCTCGGTCCACAGACCAGAATCGTGATCGAGTGAGAACGGGGGATACCAAACCATGCTCGACAGCAATCAGATCGCCGCGGCCTCGCGCATCTTGAACGGTCACTGGCGCGCCGGCACCAAGCTGGGCGCGCTCGAAGCCTCGCAACGGCCGCGCGATCGCGCTGAAGGCTATGCCATCCAGGCCGCGATCGAACGCACCTCAGACAAACCCTTGTTCGGCTGGAAGATCGCCGCCACCAGCGAGGCCGGGCAGAAGCACATCAATGTCGAGGGTCCGATGGCCGGGCGCATTCTGGCCGAAACCGTCATCCCGAATGGCGGCACGGCTTCGATGACGGGAAACGAAATGCGGGTCGGCGAACCCGAATTCGCGTTCCGGATGGCGAAGGATTTGCCGCCGCGGTCGCAGCCCTACACGATGGAGCAGGTTCTCGCCGCGGTGGGCGCGCTGCACCCGGCGATCGAGATTCCGGACTCGCGGTTTTCCGATTTCGTCCGCGCGGGCGCCGCCCAGATCATCGCGGACAATGCCTGCGCGCACCTGTTCGTGCTGGGCTCGCCGGCCATTTCGAATTGGCGCGAACTCGATCTGGCCGAACAGAGGCCCGTCATTACTCTGCGCGGCGAACGCTATAGCGGCCACGGCAAGAACGTGCTCGGCGATCCCCGCGAAGCATTGGCATGGCTTGCCAATGAATTGCGGCAACTTGGCGTGACGCTGCGGGCCGGCCAGATCGTTACCACCGGCACCTGCCACCCGCCGCTGCCGATCCAGTCAGGCGATTTCTTCGCCGCCGATTTCGGTCCGCTCGGAAAGGTCTCGGTCGGCTTCCATTGACCGAAAGGGCCATCAACGGTGCCCGAAAATCGCGGAACCGACACGGATATGGGTAGCGCCAAATTGGATCGCGGTCGCGAAATCGGCGCTCATGCCCATCGACAGGTTCTTCAGCCCGTTGCGGGCGGCGATCTTCGCGGTCAGCGCGAAATGCGGCGCCGGCGCATCATCGACCGGCGGAATGCACATCAGGCCGGAAATTTCCAGACCGTATTTCTCGCGGCAGCTCGCAATGAAAGCATCCGCTTCGAGGGGTGCAACGCCCGCTTTCTGCGGTTCCTCGCCGGTGTTGAGCTGCACGAACAGTTCCGGCCGCTTTTTTTGTGACCTGATTTCCCTGGATAATGCTTCGCAAATGCTCGGACGATCGACCGAATGGATGGCGTCGAACAGCGCCACGGCCTCTTTCGCCTTGTTGGATTGCAGCGGCCCGATCAGATGCAGCTCCAGATCCGGGTAAGCCGACATTAACCCTGGCCACTTGGCCTTGGCTTCCTGCACGCGATTTTCGCCGAAAACGCGCTGTCCCGCCACGATTGTGCGCGTTACCGTCTCGGCATCGAAGGTCTTGGAAACCGCGATCAGTGTCACCGACGTGCGATCGCGCCGCGCCTGCTGGCAGGCACGCACGATGTCGGCCTCCACCGCGGCAAGCGCGTCTGGCATAGGCCAGGTTGTCGGCAAAGCATTCTCTGGCGTCATCGCAGTGGGCCGATCGAAGATTTACGGAGCAGGTCCAGCTTTACCGGGTGCAGGAAAGGCTTCTTGAACCCTCATCATGATGTCACGATTCACCTTCAATCGCAAAAAAGCGAAGCTCAAGAGGCTCCTTGGAATTCAGGCGCGGCTCGCATTGCTCGCGCTGATTCTGGTGGCGTCCTGATGCTGGATCGCGAGGAATTCGGCCTGCTGTTGCCGAACACGACGGCGGCGCGCGCCCGCCATTGGAGCCGTTGACCCCGCAGCCGCTTTTGTGGCCTAGTCCGCCGTCCCCCGAAATGGCCACCAACCAGCGAAAAGCCCTGCGATTCCATGACCTCCGAACGCTATAACGCACGCGAATCCGAGCCCTACTGGCAAAGCCAGTGGAATCAGCAGGCCATCTTCACCTCCAGAAACGACGACCCGCGGCCAAAATATTACGTGCTGGAGATGTTCCCCTACCCGTCCGGCCGCATCCATATCGGCCACGTCCGCAATTACACGCTGGGCGATGTGCTGGCGCGTTTCATGCGCGCCAAGGGTTTCAACGTGCTGCACCCGATGGGCTGGGATGCGTTCGGCTTGCCGGCGGAAAACGCCGCGATCGAGCGCAAGGTCGCGCCGAAGGCGTGGACCTACGACAATATCGCCGCGATGAAAAAGCAGTTGCAGTCGATCGGGTTGTCGCTGGATTGGGCGCGCGAATTCGCGACCTGCGATCCCACCTACTACAAGCATCAGCAGAAGATGTTCCTCGACTTCCTGCGCGCGGGCCTCGCCGAACGCGAGAAGCGCAAGATCAACTGGGACCCGGTCGACATGACCGTGCTGGCCAACGAGCAGGTGATCGACGGCCGCGGCTGGCGCTCCGGCGCCGTCGTCGAGCAGCGCGAGATGAACCAGTGGGTGTTCAAGATCACCAAATACTCGCAGGAACTGCTGGACGCGCTCGATACGCTGGATCGCTGGCCCGACAAGGTGCGGCTGATGCAGCGCAACTGGATCGGCCGCTCCGAAGGCATGCTGGTGCGCTTCGCGCTCGATCCTTCGACCTCGCCCGCTGGCCAGACCGAGCTGAAGATCTTCACGACGCGGCATGACACGCTGTTCGGCGCCAAGTTCATGGCGATCGCCGCCGATCATCCGCTGGCGCAGGCGGCGGCCGCGAAGGATCCGCAACTGGCGGCGTTCATCGCCGAGGTGAAACGCATCGGCACCGCGCAGGAAATCATCGACACCGCGGAGAAGCAGGGGTTCGATACCGGCATCCGTGCCATCCATCCATTCGATCCGGACTGGAAGCTGCCGGTCTATGTCGCCAATTTCGTGCTGATGGAATACGGCACCGGCGCGATCTTCGGTTGCCCCGCGCACGACCAGCGCGACCTTGATTTCGTCAATAAATACGGACTCGGCAATACGCCGGTGGTTTGCCCCGAGGGCCAGGATCCGAAGACCTTCGTCATCACGGATACTGCCTATGACGGCGACGGCCGCATGATCAATTCGCGCTTCCTCGACGGCATGAGCATCGAGCAGGCCAAGGAAGAGGTAGCGAAACGGCTGGAAGGCGCCGTGCGCGGCAACATGCCCGTCGGCGAGCGGCGGGTGAATTTCCGGCTGCGCGACTGGGGCATTTCGCGGCAGCGCTACTGGGGTTGCCCGATCCCGGTGATCCACTGCGAAAAATGCGACGTGGTGCCGGTGCCCGACAAGGATCTGCCGGTGGTGCTGCCCGAGGACGTGACGTTCGACAGACCGGGCAACGCGCTCGATCATCACCCGACCTGGAAGCACGTCACCTGCCCGCAATGCGGGGCCAAGGCCGTGCGCGAAACCGACACCATGGATACGTTCGTGGATTCGTCGTGGTATTTCGCGCGCTTCACCGATCCGTGGAACGACAAAGCGCCGACTTCGCCAGCGGTCGCGGACCGGATGATGCCGGTCGACCAGTATATCGGCGGCGTCGAGCACGCGATCCTGCATCTGCTCTACAGCCGCTTCTTCACCCGCGCCATGAAGGCCACCGGCCACATCGGCATGAAGGAGCCGTTCGCCGGCATGTTCACCCAGGGCATGGTGGTGCATGAGACCTATCAAAAGGCCGACGGCACCTTTGTCACGCCGGCCGAGGTGACGGTGGAGGCCGGCGCCAACGGTCGGAGCGCGGTGCTGACCGGGACCGGCGAGGAAGTCACCATCGGTCCGATCGAGAAGATGTCGAAGTCGAAGAAGAACACCGTCGACCCCGACGACATCATCGCCACCTACGGCGCCGACGTTGCGCGCTGGTTCATGCTGTCGGATTCCCCGCCCGACCGCGACGTGATCTGGAGCGACGAACGGGTGCAAGGCGCCTCGCGCTTCGTGCAGCGGCTGTGGCGGCTGGTGAATGAATCGGCTGAAATCGCCAAAACAGCGCCACAAGCCCGACCGGCGTCATTCGGGGCGGATGCGCTGACGTTGCGCAAGGCCGCCCATGGCGCGCTCGACAAGGTTTCCGCCGGCATCGAGAAGCTGCATTTCAACGTTTGCCTGGCCTACATCCGGGAATTCGCCAATGCACTCGCCGACGTGCTGGCACGCGAAGGCCAATCCGCGCCCGACTTCACGCCGGATCTGGCCTGGTCGGTTCGCGAGGCTGCGATCATTCTCGTTCAATTATTCTCGCCGATGATGCCGCATCTGGCCGAGGAGTGCTGGCGGGTGCTGGGGCAGCCCGGTCTGGTTTCAGAGGCCAATTGGCCGCAAATCGAACGTGATTTGCTGGTCGAAGACACGGTAACGCTGGTGGTCCAGGTCAACGGCAAGAAGCGGGGTGAGGTGACGGTGGCACACCAGGCCCAAAATCCGGAAATTGAGGCTGCCGTTTTGGCGCTCGATACGGTAAAACAGGCCTTGGGTGGCAAAACCGTGCGCAAGATAATCATCGTGCCCATGAGGATCGTCAATGTCGTCGGCTAGGCTAGGCATCGCCGTTCGGCTGTTGGTCGTCGCCGCACTCGCGGCGCTGACGGCCGGCTGTTTCCAGCCGATGTATGCCGAACATGAAGACGGAACCGGTCTGCGCGACAAGCTGATGACGATTGACCTTCCACCCGTGGACAAGCCCAATGCCTCGCGCGAAGCCCGGGTCCAGGTGGCGATCCGCAATGCGCTGGCGTTCAAGCTTTACGGCGCGGCCACCGGCGCACCGCCGCTTTACAGGCTGGATATCAAGTTCGCGACCAACCGCTCTTCGCTGATCGTCAATCTCAACACTGGACTGCCCGACAGCGAAACTTACGGCATTGATGCGCAATACAATCTGGTCGAGCTCGCCACCAATAAATCGGTGATGACCGGCACGACGTTCTCGCATCTGTCCTACGATATTCCCGGCAGCTATCAGCGATTCGCCCGCGCCCGCGCCGTTCGCGATGCAGAAGACCGCGCCGCGAATGAAATCGCCGAAAATATCAAGACCCGGCTGGCGTCCTTTTTCTTTGCCGGCACCTGAGGCCTGACGTTCGGGTATCGGACCGAAAGCCGCATCGGTTCGTCGGAATGACGAAGCCGGCTAATCCCAAAAGGTCTGCTCGTGGTCACGCTGCGCGGAAGGGACATCGACGCTTTCCTGGCCCGGCCGGATCCAGGCCGCCCTATCATCCTGCTCTACGGACCCGATGCCGGCCTGGTGCGCGAGCGCGCCGACGCGCTGCTGGCGTCCGCCGTCGACGATCCCGACGATCCGTTTTCGCTGGTCAGGCTGGATGGCGACGAATTGTCGGCCGAACCCTCGCGCCTGGTCGATGAGGCGATGACGGTGCCGCTGTTCGGCGGTCGCCGTGCCATCCGCATCCGCGCCGGCGCGCGCAGCTTCGCCAGCGGCATCGATACGCTGGCGGACACCCCGATCAAGGATTGCCGCATCGTGATCGAGGCCGGCGAGTTGCGCGCGGAGAATCCGCTGCGCAAGGCCTGCGAGCGCGCCAGGACCGCGGTCGCGATCGCCTGCTATCCCGATGGCGAGCGCGATCTGGCGAAACTGATCGACGATGAATTGCGGATCGCAAACCTGCGCATCACCGCCGACGCGCGTGCGTCATTGACCGCCCTGCTCGGCGGCGACCGCCAGGCCTCGCGCAACGAACTGCGCAAGCTCACGCTCTATGCTCACGGCAAGGGCGAAGTCACCCTGGACGACGTCATGGCTGTGGTCGCCGATGCTTCCGAGCTGAAGATCGACCCGATCGTCGACGGTGCCTTTGCCGGCAAGCCCGAACTGGTCGAGACCGAGTTCGCCAAGGCCATGGTCGCCGGCACCTATCCCGGTGTGATCATTGCGGCAGCCCAGCGTCAGGCGGCCTGGCTGCACAAGACCGCGCTTGCGGCCGCGCAGGGAACGCCGGTTTCGACCTTGCTCGACAGCGGCTTTCCGCGATTGCATTTCTCGCGCAGAGCCAATGTCGAAACCGCGCTGCGTTATTTCAACGCGGCACGGCTGACATCGGTCATCGAAGTGCTCGCAACCGCCGCGCTCGATATGCGCAAGCAGGCGTCGCTTGCCGCCGCCATCGCGCAACGGACGCTGATGACGATCGCACACAATGCCAAACGGCGAGGGTGATCCTCGTGACGGCAGGTTTGCCGGTCGTCGTGGAATGACGGCTTAGCTCTTCGCTTCCAGCTTTCGCACAATGCCGTCGAGCTGATCGAGATCGCGATAGCGGATCACGACGGTGCCGCCGGGCTCACGATGATCGACGCTGACCTTGAGGCCGAGCGCGTCGCTGACCCGTTTTTCCAGTGCGAGCGTGTCGGGGGCCTTGGTCTTGCCGCCACCGCGCGGCTTCTGGGTCTTGCGTTCGGGAACGCCCTCGACATGCGCGAGCGCCTCGGCCTGGCGCACATTGAGGCCTTCCTCGATAATGCGTTTGGCTGCCGCGGCCGGGTCGGGCACGCCGATCAGCGCACGCGCATGGCCAGCTGACAACTGGCCCGACGAGATATAGGCCTGCACTTCCGCGGGCAGTTTGGTCAACCGCATCATGTTGGCGATGTGGCTACGGCTCTTGCCGACGATTTTCGCGATGTCGTCCTGGCTGTGTTTGAACTCGTCGGCGAGCGCGTGATAGCCCTGCGCCTCTTCCATCGCGTTGAGGTTTTCGCGCTGCACGTTTTCGATGATCGCGATCTCGAGCGCATCGCTGTCGCTGACATCGACCGGCACGATCGGCACCTCGTGCAAGCCGGCGATCTGCGAGGCGCGCCAGCGCCGTTCGCCGGCAATGATCTCGTAGCGATCGGCGACGCCCTTGACGGCGCGCACCACGATCGGCTGGATCACGCCATGCTGCCTGATCGAATCGGCCAGCTCGCC
>JAGXAF010000234.1 GCA_018971675.1 Bradyrhizobium sp. | reverse complement strand
CTATCACGTCGTTGTCGCCGACTCGCGCTTTCCGCGCGACGGCCGCTTCATCGAGCGTCTCGGCCATTTCAATCCGCTGCTGCCGAAGGATAACGAGGCGCGGCTCAAGCTCGACATGGACAAGGTAAAGGCCTGGCTCGCCAAGGGCGCGCAGCCGTCCGATCGCGTAACCCGTTTTCTCGATGCCGCCGGCGTCGTGAAGCGCACCGCGCGCAACAACCCGGAAAAGGCGGTGCCGCGCAAGGAGCGCAAAGCGCAAGCCGAAGCCGCCGCCAAGTCGGCATAAGCATCAGGGCGAGCGACGGTGCCAGCACCGATTTGCGTTGCCCGGATCGGCGCCGCGCATGGCGTGCGCGGCGCGGTGAAATTGTGGACGTTCACCGAAGACCCGCTGGCCGTGAAGCGTTACGGCCCGCTGATGACCAGGGATGGCGCGCGTCAGTTCGAGGTGACGCATGTCCGCGAAGCCAAAGATCATCTGGTGGCGACGCTCAAGGGCATCGCCAACCGCGAGGAGGCCGAACGGCTCAACGGCCTCGAACTCTATATCGCGCGCGAAAAACTGCCCGCGACCGGGGCAGACGAATATTATCACGCCGATCTGATCGGGCTCGCCGCGGTGACGACCGCAGACGCGCCACTCGGTCGCGTTGTCGCCATCCATAATTTCGGCGCCGGCGATATCGTCGAAATCGCCCCGCCACAGGGCGCGACGATGCTGCTGCCGTTTACCAACGCTGTAGTGCCGACGGTCGATCTCGCCGGCGGACGGATGGTGATTGAATTGCCGGAAGAAATCGACGGCGATGATCCGGCATCCGCCTGATCTCTTGATCGGCGGCGTCGTAGGCATACGTCTTGCCCTTGCCCGGATCCGGAAAGAACTGGCATGGCGCACACCCACAAGGCTTGGCGGCTGCACGCGCATAACGATCTGCGATTCGACGAGGTCAAAACGCCGAAGCCCGCGCCCGACGGCGTCGTGGTCGCGATCGAAGCCGGCATGGTGTTGTCCTATATGGGCAAGGTGCTGTCAGGTTCGGTGCCCTACAGCCTGCCGCCGATGCCGTTCGTACCCGGCACCAACGCCATCGCTCGGGTGATCGCGACCGGCGGCAACGTAACTCACGTCAGCGAGGGCGACCGTGTTTTCCTCAGCCCGCATTTGCGCGGCGATGTGCCGGATTCCGAACCGCCGCAAATCCTGATCGGGCTGACCGCCACCGTGACGACGCCGGCCGCGATGGCGCTGCAGGCGCGCTGGCGCGACGGCGTATTCGCGGAAATAGCGCATTGGCCGGCGGCCTGCGTGACGCCGCTGGTCGGCCTCGACGACAGGCCCTCAACCGAGCTGATCGGGCTTGCCAAGCTGATCGTGCCGTTCGGCGGCCTGCAACGCACCGGACTGCGCGGCGGCGGCGTCATCCTCATCAACGGCGCGTCCGGCTATTTCGGCTCCGGCGCGGTGATGCTGGCGGTCGCGATGGGCGCGGGCCGCGTGGTCGCGGTCGGCCGGAAGCAGGCGGCGCTGGAATCGCTGCGTGAGGCGTTTGGCCCGCGCGTCATACCGGCCGTCGTCAGCGGCGATGCCGCGAAAGACCTAGCGATCATCCGCCACGCATCAGGCGGCAATGCCGATGTCGCGCTTGATCTGCTCGGAAGCGCCAGCAGCACGTCGACCACCTTATCGTGCCTGCGCGCGCTCAAGCGCGGCGGACGCCTGGTGCTGATGGGCAGCGCCGACGCGCCGCTGGAATTGTCGTTTCGCGAGATGCTGGCGAACGATTGGGAAGTGGTCGGCCAGTTCATGTACGCGCGGACGGCACCAGGAGAGCTGGCGGCGCTCGCCGCTTCCGGCCTGCTCGACCTCCGCAAGATCGTCGTGACCACCTTCAGGCTTGCCGATTTCAGGCGGGCCGTGGAGGCGGCCGCGCTGATGCAGGGCCTCGACCTCACGGCGGTGGTGCCGTAACGGAAAGCGATGAATTCCAATCCGACGATCTGGCGCGCGACCGTCCTGACCCTGTTCCCGGATATGTTCCCGGGACCGCTGGGTGTCAGCCTTGCCGGCAAGGCGCTGTCATCCGGGGTCTGGGCGCTGGACGCCCGCGATATCAGGGATTCCGCGACCGACCGCCACCGCAGCGTCGACGACACCCCAGCCGGCGGGGGCCCCGGCATGGTGCTCCGCGCCGACGTGCTGGCGGCGGCGATCGATGCCGCTGAATCGGCCGCCGATGCACCAAAACACCGTCCACGCCTCCTGATGAGCCCGAGGGGTCGGCCATTGACCCAGTCGGGGGTCATCGAACTTGCCGCAGGTCCGGGCCCGCTGATCGTCTGCGGCCGATTTGAGGGCATCGACCAGAGGGTGATCGAGGCACGTGGACTCGAGGAGGTTTCGGTCGGCGATTACGTGCTGTCCGGCGGTGAGATCGCGGCGATGGCCTTGATCGATGCCTGTGTCCGGCTGCTGCCGGGCGTCATGGGCAAACTGGCCTCCGGGGTGGAAGAAAGCTTCTCCGGCGGATTACTGGAATACCCGCAATATACCCGGCCGCAAACCTTCGAGGGCCGCCCGATCCCGGAAGTCCTGACCTCGGGCGATCATGCCCGGGTGGCGGCCTGGCGGCAGGCCGAGGCCGAGGCCCTGACCCGGCAACGGCGGCCCGACCTCTGGGCTCTGAAGGAAAGTCGGAAGGGTTGCCGGATGCCGCCGAAAAGCACGACGGACGGGTGACAACGGCCCGCACTTGCCGTATATGAGCGCCAAATCCGCTCAATGGCAGGATAGATGGACGTTCGCGCAGCCCCGCGTTGACTGGCTGAGGCGCGCCGCCGATGGAGATTTCTGAAATGAACCTTATTCAAGAGCTCGAAAAAGAGCAGTTCGAAAAGCTGTCCGCCGCCCGTGCGGTTCCCGATTTCGCGCCCGGCGACACCCTGATCGTCAACGTCAAGGTGGTCGAAGGCGAACGCTCCCGCGTGCAGGCCTATGAAGGCGTCTGCATCGGCCGCACCGGTGGCGGCCTCAACGAGAGCTTTACGGTTCGCAAGATTTCCTACGGCGAAGGCGTCGAGCGCGTGTTCCCGGTGATGTCGCCGATGATCGACTCGATCAAGGTAGTGCGCCGCGGCAAGGTGCGTCGTGCCAAGCTCTATTACCTGCGCAACCTGCGCGGCAAGTCGGCCCGCATCGTCGAGAAGTCGGAGCACAAGGCCGCCGTCGGCGAGTAATCGCGCCACGCAGTGCTGGAATTATCAGCGGCCCGGCGTCAGCCGGGCCGTTGACATTTGGCGGCGAGGCTTGACGTCGGTTTAGCACAGTGACACTGGCGGTAAACGCATATCGCGCCTGGCTGGCTCATATGCTATGAGGCTGAGATGGTTCCAGATCAAACCAGCACGATCTGCCGGCGCGTCGTGATCGACGATCGCAGCCGCCTGCCCGGCCGCTTCTTCGGGCGCTTCGCCACGTCGGCAACGTCGGAGCGTGGCTGCGCGCGCTGATGCCGCGCTGGCATTTCCGCATCGAGAGTGCCTTCGCGCTTGTCCGCTCAAACAAAATGATCCTTCGGAGCTGACGCTCATGTCCAAACCGACCACGCTGTACGACAAGATATGGAACGATCATCTGGTGCACGAAGCCGATGACGGTACCTGCCTGCTTTATATCGATCGTCATCTGGTCCACGAGGTAACGTCGCCGCAAGCCTTCGAGGGGCTGCGCGCTTCGGGGCGCAAGGTGCACGCGCCGGAAAAGACGCTGGCCGTGGTCGACCACAACGTCCCGACCACCGACCGCTCGAAGCCCAATCCGGATCCCGAGAGCAGCGAGCAGATACGGGTGATGTCGGAGAACGCCAGGGAATTCGGCATCGAATATTTCAACGAGTTCGATCGCCGCCAGGGCATCGTGCACGTGATCGGCCCCGAGCAGGGCTTCACATTGCCCGGCACCACCATCGTCTGCGGCGACAGCCACACCTCGACGCATGGCGCATTCGGCGCGCTGGCGCACGGCATCGGCACGTCCGAGGTCGAGCACGTGCTGGCGACGCAAACGCTGATCCAGAAGAAGGCCAGGAATATGCGCGCCGTGGTCGATGGCGTGCTGCCCGAAGGCGTCACCGGCAAGGACATCATCCTGGCCATCATCGGCGAGATCGGCACCGCGGGCGGCACCGGCTATGTGCTGGAATATGCCGGGGACGCGATCCGCGCGCTGACCATGGAAGGCCGCATGACGGTCTGCAACATGTCGATCGAAGGCGGCGCGCGCGCCGGCCTGGTCGCGCCCGACGAGAAGGCGTTCGAATTCCTCAAGGGTCGCCCGAAATCGCCGAAGGGCGAGGCCTGGGATGCCGCGATGCGCTACTGGGAAAAGCTGCGCTCCGACCCGGACGCGCATTTCGATCACGAGATCCGGCTCGATGCGGCCAAGCTGCCGCCGATCGTCACCTGGGGAACCTCGCCTGAGGACGTGGTGTCGATCTCGGGTGTCGTGCCCGACCCCGACAAGATCGAGGACGAAGCCAAGCGGCTCTCGAAGCACCGCGCGCTGAGCTATATGGGCCTGAAGGCCGGCACCAGGATCACCGACATCAAGCTCGACCGCGTCTTCATCGGCTCCTGCACCAACGGCCGGATCGAGGATTTGCGCGCGGCGGCGAAGATCGCCGAGGGCAAGACCGTCAACGGGCATGTCAACGCGATGATCGTGCCGGGGTCGGGCATCGTGAAGCAGCAGGCGGAAGCCGAGGGTCTCGACAAGATCTTCATCAAGGCGGGCTTCGAATGGCGCGAGCCCGGCTGCTCGATGTGCCTTGCCATGAACCCGGACAAGCTGTCGCCCGAAGAGCGCTGCGCCTCGACCTCGAACCGCAATTTCGAGGGCCGCCAGGGCTTCAAGGGGCGCACGCACCTGGTCTCGCCGGCCATGGCAGCCGCCGCCGCGATCGCCGGACACTTTGTCGATATCCGGGAGTGGCGGTAAATGCGCCCCTTGCGTCAACGTCGACACAATTTGGAAACGTCTCGTTAAGCCGCCGGGCGCAGACTGGGGTTTTGCGAAGATAGCTCTTCTGCAGGGAGCCAGTCGTGGCCGAAAAACCCGAATTCGTCGATATGATCAGCGAGGCGACGCGGCAGTTGCGGCGCCAGACCAGGGCGGTCATTGTCGAACCGGTGGCGGCCAAGCAGAGGTCCCGGATCAGCCATTGGCCGCCCGACCGGATGGTGCAGTGGCGACTGGAAAACCTGACGCCGTGGAAGCTGAAATCCTGGAAGTTCAAGAACTGGGATTGAGCGCCATAGTGGCGCGCTCGAGCCTTTTCCGTTCC
>JAGXAF010000019.1 GCA_018971675.1 Bradyrhizobium sp. | reverse complement strand
GATTTCAAGACGGCCAATTGGGTTGTGCTGGGCATCGCGGCTGTCATCGGCCTTGGTTTTATCGCGGTGATGCCGCCGATGTCGCGCAGGACGCCGCGGTCGAACGCCGAGGAACTTGGCGTCCTGTTTTGCCTCATGACGGTGGCCTCGCCGCTCGCGCGCCAATACTACTTCATATGGCTGTTCTTTCCGCTCACCGTCCTGCTGCACCGCGCGGCCTATGATCCCCGTCCCGGCGTGCGCAAAGGCACATGGGCCGCATTGGCGATCGCCGCCTTCCTGATTTGCCTGTCGTTGCCGCTGTTTTCAAAGGATCTGCAAGCGTTCGGGAACAACTTCCTTGCGACCGCGGTGCTTGCCGGGGCCCTGGCCTGGCATCTCCAGCATCCCCTGAAAGACAAGGCTGTGCCGCAGGCCGGCTCCTTGTCCGCATCCGCCAGCCTGCCGTAGATTTAAAGACTACCGGGACGCTAGACACGCCCGCCAACCGAAGGAAGATCGGAAATGTCCGACGCCGCACAACTTCAAAAAGTTCTCGATCGCATCGATGCGGATTTCGATTCCAGCCTCGAACGTCTGTTCACGCTTTTGCGGATCAAGTCGATTTCGGCCGACCCGGCTTTCGCCGCCGATTGCAGGGCGGCGGCCGATCACCTGGCGACGGATATCGCTACGCTGGGATTGAGCGCCGAAGTACGGCCGACCGACGGTCATCCGGCCGTTGTCGCCAAATCCAACGGAAAATCGGGTGGCGGGCGGCCGCACGCGCTGTTTTATGGTCATTACGACGTCCAGCCCGTCGATCCGCTGAATCTCTGGCATCGCCCGCCGTTCGAGCCGGTCGTTGCCGATCACCCGGACGGCCGGAAAATTATCGTTGGACGCGGCGCCGAAGACGACAAGGGACAGCTGATGACCTTCGTCGAGGCCTGCCGTGCCTGGAAGACGGTGACGGGATCGCTGCCTATCGATCTGACGATCGTGATCGAGGGCGAGGAAGAGGTCGGTTCGAAAAACTTCGTTCCGTTCCTCGAAAAGAACAAGGCGGACCTTTCGGCAGATTTTGCGCTGATCTGCGACACCGGCATGTGGGATCCGGCGACGCCGGCGATCACCATCTCGCTGCGGGGGCTCGTGTATGACGAAGTGAAGATCAAGGCCGCCAACCGCGATCTGCATTCCGGCATTTTCGGCGGCGGCGCGCAAAACCCGATCCGGGTTCTGACCCGAATTCTCGGCGGCTTGTTCGACGACGACGGCCGCATCACCATTCCCGGCTTCTATGATGGCGTGAAGGATCTACCGCCCGACATCCTGGCGCAATGGAAGAAGCTCGATCTGACGCCGGAACGATTCCTCAAGCCGATCGGACTCTCGGTGCCCGCTGGCGAAAAGGACCGTCTGCTGATCGAGCAGCTTTCCTCGCGTCCGGCCTGCGACGTCAACGGCATCATCGGCGGCTATACCGGCGAAGGATCGAAGACCGTGATCCCCGCGCAGGCATCCGCCAAGGTCTCGTTTCGGCTGGTCGAGGGACAGGATCCCGTCAAGATCCGCAAGGCTTTTCGCGATTACGTGACCGCGCGCCTACCGAAGGATTGCAGCGCCGAGTTCGGCGACCATTCCAGTGCGCCGGCGATCGCGCTCGACTGGAACATGAAGCCGCTCGCCGCCGCCAGGCGGGCGCTGACTGATGAATGGGGCCGGGAGACGATTTTGTTCGGATCGGGCGCCTCGATTCCGATCGTCGCCGAATTCAAGAACAGGCTCGGCCTCGATACCGTGCTGGTGGGTTTCGGACTCGACGACGACAACATTCATTCGCCGAACGAAAAATACGACCTCAGGAGCTTTCACAAGGGGATTCGTTCCTGGGCGCGAATCCTCGGCGCGTTAGCGGAGATGCCGAAAGCATGACCGTCCGCGTTGCTCAGCGGAGGCCGGCGATATGTCATTTCGCAACCTGGGAGCGGCGGCGAAACACGCTGAACTGGAAAGATTGAACCGAGCCCCAGGGTGTCGCGTGCGCATGCCGTCGGGTATGGACAAGTTCGAACGCCGGCCCCAGCACCTGTGCCAGGCCGTCGGCATCGTAACGCACCACGGGCAATCCGCTGCATTGCTCGGGCCCGTCGGGCGCGAAGGTGGCAATGATGGCGTACCCGCCCGTCTTCAGCGCCCGCGTAAGGCGCGCGACATAGGCAACGCGGTCATCGTGCCCGGAGAGGAAGTGAAACGCCGCACGGTCATGCCAGATATCGTACGCCTTCGATGGCTCCCAGACGGTGACATCGGCGACGATCCACTGCACCGATGCGGCGCGCCCGCCAAGGCGTGCCTTGGCCGCCTCCAGCGCGGCTCCGGATAGATCGAGAACCGTCAGATCCTCAAATCCGCGATCGATCAGACGATCGACCAGCCGCGAGGCGCCCCCGCCGATGTCAATGATGGCGGAAGCAGGAGTTGCCTCGACCTCGGCCATCAATTCTAGTGAAGGCTCGGGGGTTTCCTGAAACCAACTGACCCCGGCCTCAGCCTTCGTGGTGTAGACATTTTGCCAATGCACCTCGCGGCTTTCGCTCTGCATGACTTTTCCCTTCAGCCGTAAAATCTCTAAGGCGCATAGCCTCGCTTGAGAAGCATGTCCGCGGCACGTTCGAATTCCGCAGGCGTCGGCATCGCGAAATCGAGTGCCTCCGCATAGCGCGTGACGATGCCAAACAGGGCGGCGATCGCGATGGCATCGGTCAGGGCCTCGCGGCTCAGGCCCGCATCAAGCGCGGCCCTGGCGTGCCCTGCGTTCAGGTCGCCGGGACGGAGCGTCATCAGTTCAAGAAATGCCAGCGCGGATTTGAGGCGGCCAGAGATCGGCGCCGTGCGAAAATCAGAGGTCGCCTGATCGACTTGGGTTCGTTGCATTTCTTTTGCCGCTACCGCGCCATGGGCGCCGACGCAGAAGGCGCACGCGTTCCATTTCGCGACCACGCATGCCATCAATTCACGCTCGGCGACGCTCCACGGGCTTGGCCCTCGCATCGCAGCCTGCGTCCACGCTCCCATCGCGTCGCCAAAGAAGTCCTTGTGGTAAAAGGCAACACGCGCAGCATCCGGTAGCCGCATTCCTGAAACCATGGAGATGAGGCGGATGAGCAGGCGATTGGCCAGACCGTCTCCGTGCTCAATTTCAGGCAGGCGCATCGGTTACCTCGTCCAGCACCTTCATCGCCTGCTCAAAGCGCAACAGGCCAGCTCCTAGCGCTGCGGCTGCGATGATCTCGAAGGTGGCTTTCTCGCTTCCCGTGGCCGACAGGACCGCGGCTACCTGCGCATCCGTGACACGATGAGCGGCCTCGCCAATCAGGCAAGCGAGATGATCATAGGGAGCTTGTGCGGCGGGGCCGCCCGCCGCCCGCGCCGCTGACGCCTGGCGAAGTGCCGGCGCGGTCTCGCCGGGTCCTTCAAGGACGCGCCGACGGAGCGCTTCGGCCAGCGCGCGATGATCAGGTCTGTTCGATGGCTTCATTTCAGCCTCCCTGCCGCGTGCCGCGCGGCGCTAATATTGCCAGGAACCGGACCAGAGGCGCGTGATGCGCCGCCTGGGGAGGCGCTATCATCTGGCGGCTTGCCCGAGGTCACGCAATAATATGGCTGATTTGCAAGACCTTATTGAGTTATCGCCATGAGCAATTTGCCGTGAGCAGGACTGATCGAATCTTCCGGGTTTTCCGGTAACATCGACAAGCGAATCTCTGGGGGAGCTTGCGAGTGACGCTATCGCGACGATCCGTCCTCAAGGGAGGACTTGGGCTCGCGGTGTCCGGCGCGATGCCGGCCCGCGCCGATTTTTCTCCGAGGGCCGTCATCAACGATGCCAGCCGGTTGAATCCAACACCGGTCGCGCGGCACGTCGCGCTGAAGGCGGACGCCACCGACGACGTGGTCGGTCGTATTCGGAAAGAAATCGCCTCGGCCGTCGCCGAGGGACGTCGCTTTGCCATTGGCACGGCGCGTCACTCCATGGGCGGCCAGTCAATTCCGAAAGATGGCGTAGCCATCACGCTGACCGGTGGGCATATCGACATCGACCGCGCACAGATGACGTATCGCGTCGGCGCCGGTATGCGCTGGTTCGAGGTGATCCGGGCGCTCGACGCGGAAGGCTTTTCTCCGGCGGTGATGCAGTCCAACAGCGACTTCGGCGTCGGCTCGACATTCTGCGTCAACTCGCATGGCTGGCCGACGTGTTATGGCCCGTTCGGCACCACGGTCCGCTCGGTTCAGATCGTGATGGCTGACGGAGAGCTGGTCGAATGCTCGCGAACAAAGAATGCGGAGCTGTTTGCGCTCGCGATGGGTGGCTACGGCCTGTTCGGCGCCATCGTCGATGCTGAACTCGACATGGTGCCGAATGCGTTGCTCGAGCCGTCCTATGTCCGGATGGACCCGTCGCGATTTGCCGATGCCTTCACAAAGGCGGTCGAGACCGACCCGATGGTGCGGATGGCCTATGGAAGGCTTTCGGTCGCGCGCGAGAGCCTGTTCGACGAGGCGTTGTTGATTACTTATCGCGCAGGCGCCTCGCAGTCATCGCCGCTTCCTGCCGTGGTCGATCACGGCGCGCTGACCGGATTCTCGCGCGATGTCTACCGGCTCCAGACTGGGCACGAATGGGCCAAGAAATTCCGCTGGTTCGTGGAGGCATCCGTCAGCCCATCGATCGCGGGCGCGGCCACGCGGAATACGCTCATGGACGAGCCGGTCGCCAACCTGGCTTCCGGCGACCGCACGCGCACCGACATCCTGCACGAATATTTCGTTCCGCCGGATCGTTTCACGGATTTTGTCAATCTGTGCCGGGTCGTCATTCCCAAAGCGAAGGCCGAATTCCTCAACGTGACGCTACGCTACGTCGATGCCGATCCCGTCGCGGTATTGGCCTATGCGCCGCAGAAGCGCATCGCCGCCGTCATGTCGTTCTCACAGGAGATCGGTCCGGAAGGTGAGGTCGACATGATGGCAATGACCGAGACGCTGATCGAGGGTGTCAAGGGTCTCGGCGGTGCGTTCTATCTTCCGTATCGCCTGCATGCGCAGCGCGACCAGGTACGTTCGATCTATCCTCGCACGGATGAGTTTGTCGCCGCGAAGCGCAAGTTCGACCCGTCTCTCGTATTCCGTAACGCGATGTGGGATGTATATTTTTCCTGAGGGCACGAGGATGATGGATCGATCTCGTCTGGCCGCCTGTTTGCTGGGAGCCGCCCTGCTGTTTGCGGCTGCGACGGACTACATCCCGGCCTTCATCGATTCGGAAGGACGGGTATTCGGCTTGTTCCATCTCGACATCTACAAGGATGCGCTGCATCTGGCTTCGGCGGCATGGGCTATCGCGGCGGCCCTGATCTCGCGATCGGCGGCAATCTTCTTCCTGAGAATGTTCGGGACGCTCTATTTCCTCGACGGCGTGATGGGCGCCTTCACCGGCTCCGGCTATCTCGATCTCAGTATCTTCATCGACGGCATCCGCTCGACCTCGACCTTCGTGAAGATCGCCTCAAGCGTGCCGCATCTCGTCCTCGGCGCTTTCGGAATCGTGACGGGATTTTCCGCGCGGAGAAACCTTGCATGAAGTGGCTCCGACGGATCACAGCCGTCATCGGTCTCGCCCTGATCATCTTCGTCGCGGCCTGCGCCTGGCAAATCCTCAACGTCCAATACCGCTGCACGCCTGAAGGCCCGGCTGCATACCCGAGCACCGGTTTCGGAATTACCGATCCCGGCTATGCGCGCGCGGAGGGCGACAGCTTTCTGACCTATCCGGAATGGTACATCGTCTACGCCTATTCCGACCTCGCCGGAGTCACGCGCACGGCTTCGGAATCGTCGTTCGACTATTTCGGCAGCATCAGCGGGTTCTGGTCCAGCCTGTGCGGAGCCCGGCGCTCGACCTCATCGGCGCGGCCGCCGACGCAAGACCAGATGATCACCGACTACATCATCGGATCGAGTTTCACGGCGGAGATGGCGGTGCAGGGCCTGTATGAACGAACCATCGGTGCGCTTACCGTCGCCGTGCGCGGCGCGACCCGGACCAGGGAAGATGACTTCAACCTGGCGCTGCTCGACGACTACGCAAAATTCCTCGAGCAGACACCGTGGTACCGTTACCCCTTTGCTCACAAATTGTCAGCGCTATGGCGCGATGTGCCCTTCGAGCTGTCGCTGCGTTCTGTCGAGCGACGTCTTTCGTTGTCCCTGCAATACGGTATCAAATCGATCTATGCGAAGGGAATCGAGGTTCTCGCTGGCTTGTCGCCCGCCGATCTGGAGATAGGCAGTGTCGTACTGGCGCCCTCGGCACAGGCGTTGCCGGAAGATGCCCGGATTCGTTCAGTCCGCGAGATCCGCGCGGCCGACGGACGGGAGGGTGTGTTGATGATCACGCCACGCTACCGCGAGTTCACCAGCATTATCCGCGAGGTCGGCGCCAAGGGCCTGTCATTCGCCGAGATCGCCGGCAATACGCGAATCCTGACGACGATTCTGGTTCCACCAGGAAACCTGCCGTCCACGAGTGGCGCAAAGCCGATTTTCGAAACCGATGTACAGTCGATGCCCGGATGGCGCAGGGTGGGGTACGATACGCAGGTCTCGGCGGTGGCCGCGCTCCCGGCCGCGGTCGAGGCGCACGGAGCCAAATTCGAGCATGCCTATGATTACTGAGGCGCGCTACCGTCTTGTGCGTTTTGCCGGCGCCGCCACCGCCGTACTCGCGGTCTGGTTCCTCGGGATGGCGGTGGCTTCCCTCGTTGTCACGCCCACCGTGGTTGTCGCGTTTGGCGATCCTGGTGAGCTTGCTGGCGCAGACGGAAGCCCTCTGGCCTCCGGCCGCGGCTTTCTCGCGATGCGGACGGCAAGCACGGGAACCGTCAAATCGCTCTACCAGCACGGAGCCTGGCTTGTCTGGCCGGTCCTGACCGCCGGGTGTGGTCGCCGATGAAACGCTGGATACGCCGCGTCGTGCTTGCGCTCGTCGCGAGATTGCGGACGCATATCCGCTGTTTTGAAAATTGAATCAGTAGATGGAAGGCGGGCATCTCGCGCGGCGTGAGCGGTTATTTCTTGCACCGCGTTCAACGATGCAGGTTTCACGTCGCCAATTTGCTTGCGGAAGTAAAAAACGCCGCCCGGAATTGGGCAGCGTTTGGATTCGAAGTGCAGAGGCCGGTGGACGGGAAACTACAACGAAACTCTCGAAATTTCAATTCCTGTAGCTGGGGTCGAGGCGATCGAGCTTGCGCAGCAGCCCCGGCCAGACCAGCGTGGTCGACCGCAGTTCAAGCCGGTCGGGATTGTTGAGCACGGCCGTGTTCTTGTCGATCACCGCCTGTTCGACCGGGTAGGCGGTTGGCCCCAGCATGCGGGTGCGCACCTGCATGGTGCAGGCGCGTTCGAGATGGAACATGCGCTCGAAGGCCGAGGCCACCGAGCGGCCGACGGTAAGCGTGCCGTGGTTGCGCAACAGCATGTGGTTCTTGCTGCCGAGATCCTTTTGCAGCCGCGGGCGTTCGTCATGATCGAGCGCGAGGCCTTCGTAGTCGTGATAGGCCAGATCCCAGGTGACGAGTTGGGCAGTCTGGTTCAGCGGCAGCAGACCTTCGGCGCAGCTTGCGACCGCGGTGCCGTCGGGCGTGTGCAGGTGAAGCACGCAGCCGGCATCCTCGCGGACTTCGTGGATCGCCGAATGGATGGTGAATCCGGCCGGGTTGATGCTGTAATCGCTCTTGGTGAGCTGATTGCCGTCGAGATCAACCTTGACCAGGCTCGAGGCGGTGATCTCGTCGAACATCAAGCCATAGGGATTGATCAGGAAGTGATGCTCCGGCCCCGGCACCCGCGCGGAAATGTGGGTGTCGACCAGATCGTCCCAGCCGTAATGCGCGATCAGGCGATAGCAGGCGGCGAGGTTCACCCGCTGGTTCCATTCCGCCTCCGTCATATCCGGCGACATTTGTTTCAGGCGCGCTTCTGCTGGCGACATTTGCGTTTTCCCGGTGAAGCAGTCGATCTTGTATGACAAATCCTTGTCGCAAGCCTAGCCCGCGGGCCGGGTCGCAGCAAGCCAGCGCCCGGCGCGGCAGCCATGTTTTCGAGGTGATGGCGGCCGGACAACGCGGTAACGATTTGCCTTAAGGCGCGGGAATGGACAGCAGGCTGGAAATACTGCGCCCGCGGATGTCGTAGACGCGCGCGAACACCACGTCGTCGCGCTTGATCTCCACCATGATCGGCGCGGCCAGGCCCTTGCAATAGAATTCGCCGAGCGTCATCGCGAAGTCGGCGGCATGGCTGTCCCAGCCGATCGTGAAATCGGGACCAAGCGCGACCTGGGCAGGACGTTGCGGTCCGCACACCGCGACCTTCCACTTGCGGCCGTGCGGCGGCACTTCGTGCCGCTCGTCGAGTTGCTCGTGCAGTCGGTCGGACGCCTGCTTGAAGGCGAGACCCCAATAGTCCAGCATGAACAGGTCGTTCGCGCCTCGGACCGTTCCCGCAATATGGTTGAAGAAAGTGTATTGATAGGGATGCAGCCTGATCATCTCGGTTAGCGGCAGCATCAAGCCGAACATGAAGGCGGCGACCGCAACCGGCTGCCAGTGGCGGCCGTTGTCCTTGAGCCAGTTGATGCACCAGGCGAACGCAATGCCGCCCAGCACTGCCATCGGCGGGGTCACGAAGACGAAATGGCGAATGCCGTTGTACAGCGCGGGCCGCTTCACCATCGCAATCACGAGCGGCAGCATGGCCGCCAGTGTCAGCATCAACAGGATGGTCTTGCGACGGGCCGTTACGTCACGGCGCGACAGCGACATCAGCGTGCCGGCGATGGCGGCGATCAAGAGCCAGAGCAGTACTTCAGGCAGTTGCAGCGCGAACAGGGTCGGAAGGTACGACCATGGCATGTCCGGCACCGACACCAGCGCGCCGTCGAACATTTCCTTCCACGGCTTCTCGAAGAAGTGGGAAAAATAAGTCAGCGCCCGGAATGGATTGCCGGGCTCGATCACCGACCACGGCCAGATCAGCCCCATGATGAGATAGCCGAGGACCAGGCCCGGCAGCAGCGCGTAGATGACGTGCGCGAACCGTTTGGCGGCCTCGCGAACGCCCTCGCTGCGGGCGTCCTGCAGCAGCAGCGGCACAAAACCGATCAGCGCGTAGAGCAGCGCCAGACCGCCCAGCACCCGCGAGCCGAGCGACAGTCCGGCGCCAAGGCCGACGATCAGGATGGTGCGCGGCGACGGCGAAGGATATTCCTCGGCCAGCCTGACAAGGCCAAGCATCAGGATCACCATCGCCACAGCGAAAGGCGCATCCTTCGGATTCATGAACATATGCCCGTAGAAGGTCGGACACAGCGCCAGAAGCAATAGCGCCGCAAGTCCTGCCAGCGGACCGCCGACGCGGCGGCCAAGTCGCCACGTCACCGCAAGGCCGATGATGCCGACGACGGCGCCGAGCAGGCGGCGGGTTTCAAACAGTTCGAGCGGGATGACCTTGTGCAGCAGCGCCGCCGCCATATCGAAGCCGCCGCCATACATATAGAGATTGGCGAACGATAGCGCGCCAGTGTCCTTGAAGCCGGAGCCGTACATATGCAGCAGCAAATCGGCGTATTCGGCGTGGGTATAATCATCCCAGCCCAGTCCGTAGTCGCGAAACGTGAGGCCCGCGATGACAGCGACCGCCGCCAGCACAAGGATGGCGAGGTCGTCACAGGTCCGCGCCACCGAGCGCCGCAAGGGCGTATCGACGGTCGACGTCGTAATTGATGACATGGCTATTGGTAACCCGGTATCCCCGATGGCCCAGTTCCAGCGCTTTTGGGCCTCATTCCCCGGCATCCATATAGCGCAGTTGGCTTTCCGGTTAATTGAGAAATGTGGCGCAATTGCCCCCTTGATGCACGACTGCGATCAAGAGGAGGTAAAGATCTGCCATTTTCCGTGTTGCACGAAACAGGATGTGGATCGTTGTTTCGGCCGGTGACCCGCTCAGATGGGAACTTCCCCTGCAATTGCTGGTTGGCGGTGCGCATAATATGACGGTATCGTGGTGTCGGTGGGCTGTGTGGTCTTCACCCGCAGCGGGATGGATTTGATGATAATCGCGTTGTTGATCGCCGGGATTGGCTTTTTGCTGACCGGCCTGCTGGGGGTCGCTTACGGGATCCCGATCAAGGAATTCAGTTTCGGCAATACCATGATCGTTGCCGGCGCGGTCATGGCCTGCACCGGCGCAATGATGATCGCGCTTTGCGTGGTCGTTCGCGAACTGAGGGCCGCCACGGAGCGTCTTGAAATGAGCGCCGGAATGACGCCGCGAAGTGCATCTCCGGCGCCATTGGCGGGGACAGACGCCATTGCTCCCGCCGACAATGGCTTCCCGTTCAACCAGACGGGTGCGGCAAATCCGGCCGGCGCGGAGTCCGCCCCCTCGCTATCCGCACCCCCGCCCTGGCAGGAAGAAACCGCGGCACGGGAACGCTCGCGCGACGAGGCGCCGCCGCCGCTGCCCGCCGAGGCCGCACCGGCGCCCAAGCAGCGCCGGAATCTACTGTTTTCTTCAACCTTGCGCAGGGACCGCGAACGCGCCGAGACGCGCAGAGCCGAGACCTCGGCGACCGATGCGCCGACGCGGCGCGGCGGCCGCGCTCCATCGACCTTTTCCGAGCTAAATGCTGGCGCCGATCGCGCCATACCGGCTGTCCGGCGCGAGGACCCGGCGGCCTTGACGGTGCTCAGATCAGGCGTGGTGGATGGCATGGCCTATACATTGTATTCGGACGGCTCGATCGAGGCGCAACTGCCCGAGGGCATGATGCGATTTGCCTCGATCGACGAATTGCGGGCGTATCTCGACCAGCGTGTCTAGGTGAGGCTCTACTTGGAGCGGAACCTCCTCGAAAATAAAACTTTGTTTTTCTTGTCAACTCGGCAGCAATTCGATCATATTCAGCAAGTAGTCGACGATTTCGCAAGCGTATTGAGGCGCCGGGATACTGTCCGATACGGGGACTTCCTGGTGTGCAAGAGATCCAAAAGGTTCAGGCCATGAGCGATACCTCCGGTAAAAGCTTCATCGATCTGACGGCGAATATCGTCTCCGCCTATCTCAGCAACAATCCGACGCCGGCCTCCGAGATTCCGGCCCTGATCGGCCAGATTCATGCGGCGCTGCAGCGGGTCTCAACGGGGCGGGTCGAGACGCCGATGGAGCCGGCCAAGCCTGCGGTTTCGGTGAAAAAGTCGATGACGCCGGACTATCTGGTCTGTCTGGAGGACGGCAAGCGCTTCAAATCGCTGAAGCGTCATCTGCGCACGCAATACAACATGACGCCGGAGCAATACCGGGACAAATGGAGCCTTCCGGCCGACTACCCCATGGTAGCGCCAAACTACGCGGTGGCGCGGTCGCAACTCGCCAAGAAGATGGGATTGGGGCAGCAGCGCCGGAGGCGGAAATAGCCGACAATTCTACGACGCGGCCGCCAACGCCTCGCGTGCGTCGGAACGGATGCGTTCGACCATGGCGCGCAATCCATTGGAACGCTGTGGCGTCAAATGCTCGCGAAATCCGAATTCGTCGAACACCGCGAGTGCGTCGGTGGCCAGAATCTGCTGCGGGGTGTGGCCAGAATAGAGGGTCAGCAGGATCGCGACCAACCCCCGCACGATATGCGCATCGCTATCGCCGAGATATTTCAAGAGCGGCCTGCCCGCATCGTTTCGATCGAGCCGCTTGGACAGCCAGACCTGGCTGGTGCAGCCCTGGACCTTGTTGGCCGCGGAATGCTCGGCTTCGGGCATGGGGTCGAGCGTGCGGCCAAGCTCGATGACATACCGGTAGCGGTCGTCCCACTCGTCGAGCAGCGCAAAACTATCCCTGATTTCGTCGATCGTCATAATGTCCCGGACTCGATCCCCCAAGGATCCTGATGACGCCCTATATAGGGTTGAGGGCGATCGAAAGCGAGTTGCCGATGGAAAAATGCGCGCTATTTTTCGCCTACGGGCCCGGCGGCGCCCGCCATCCCGGGGCGAGATCGTCGGGCGTCAATGTGTCGCGCGGCGCCTGGTCTGCGGGCGAAGCGTCGGTCGTCTCGGCCATGCCGATCGAGCCGGTGGGTTCAGGCGCTCGCTTGTCGGTGATGATCCGGTACAGTTTGCGCGCGCCGTCCTCGGCGCGGTGTCCAATCACGGTCGCGGCCTGGCCGCCGACCTCGCAGGCTGCCGGTTGGCGCTTGCAGAACTGACCCATGTCCGATACCGCCGCGGTCGCAGCCTGTACGGCCTGCGCCGCACCGATCTGCGGCAGCTTTTCCGATTCAGGCGTCTTTTCTCTTGGCAACAGCACGAGCACAAGCCCGAGCCAAAACGCCATGCGAAGCAGAAAAAACATTTCGCGACCCTAGTCGTCTCTTTTTGACCCCGTTGCGCTTGATCTCGCGCAATCGATCCCTGATTAACAGCCGCCGATAAATCGCAAGTGTTTGTGTTGAGATTAGTTCGGCGAAAGTTCGCGGAAAGCCCAACTGTTTCGATTCGCCGTAAATTTTCGATTGATGGGCGTTTTCGCGGCAAAATGGCAGGCCGGACGCGCGTCCACCATTTCGAAACCATAAGCCGCCTGGTCCGGAAACCCGTCGTTCACCATTTGCATCGAATACCTCGGCGGAACTTGGGGCAATTGCCTGCGAAGATATCGTCTTTGGCGGGCGGTCGCGGCGGCTTAGCGTTCGCTTAATGTCGCTCTGACACGGTGGGGCAACGATAGAGGGGCGCTTCGGCGCGTCGATGCGACGAGCGTGACGAAGCGCAGGAACCGTGACTGTTTTGAACATTACCCGCGATTGCCTTGATGCGCTGCTGCACCCGTCCGCGCGCCAAGACGTGCTAACGCGCGCGCATCATCGCGCTTTCATCGCCCCACGACTGCTCGGCAGCCTCGCAGCACTGGGGGCATTCCCGCTCTATATCACGATGCGCGGAGCGCCCACCGCCGCCGAAGTCGCGGCCTTCGCCTGGTTGATCACGCCGATTCTGCTGTCGTGGTTCCTGTCGCGCACCGGTCGCTGCGAAGCGGCCTATGCGCTATCGTCGCTGGCGTCAGCGGGCCTCATGCTGACAGTTGCTGTCAGCACCGGCGGCCTCGAATCCTTTGCCGCGATCTGGCTCGTGATGATTCCGCTTGAGGCCGCGCTTTCGGGCTCGCGCCGTGTCGTCGCATTTGCCTCCGGGCTCGCGCTGGCGTGCGCTGCGCTACTGATCGTGCTCGGCCAGTTCGCCTTGTTGCCGGTACCCGATCCGACACTGCGCAGCCTGTGCATGGCATTCGGTGTCATATCGGGAGCGCTCTATGCGGCAGGACTTGCGTTTAGTGCAGTTTCGCTGGCGCGCACCGGCGTGTCGCTGTTGCATGTCGAGGAAGATCGCTACCGGCTGTTGGCGCGGAACATGAGCGACGTGATTTCGCGTCACCATCGCAACGGCAGCGTACAATTCATTTCCCCCGCCGCCGAAGCCATGCTGGGCTCGCCGACGTCGCGATTATTGGGCCACGGCCTGTTCGAGCGTGTTCATGTCGCCGACCGCCCGGCCTATCTCACTGCATTGTCCAATGCGGCGTGTGGTGACGATGAACACAGCGTCGAGTTCCGCGTGCGGCGCGATGGGTCACGCGGCATTGAGGGCGGCTTGAGCAACTCGATCGATTTCATCTGGGTCGAAATGCGCTGCCGGCCGCTCCGTCGGACGTCCAACGCCACGACGTCGCCTGAAGCCGGGGTGGTAGCTGTCATGCGCGACGTCACCGACCGTAAGGCCCAGGAACAGGCCCTCGATCTGGCGCGCACCGCCGCCGAGCAGGCCGATGCCTCCAAGAGCCGCTTCCTTGCCACAATGAGTCACGAACTTCGTACGCCGCTCAACGCCATCATAGGCTTTTCCGAAATGATCGTGCAGGAAGACGCACTGATGCTGAATGCAGTGCGGCGCAAGGAATACGCTCAGCTCATCAACGATTCCGGCCAGCATCTGCTGGCGGTGGTCAATGGTATCCTCGACATGTCCAAAATGGAATCGGGCGGTTTCGCGATTTCCCCGGAGCCGTTCATGCCGCGTGCGACGCTGCTAAATTGCTGCAATCTGTTGGCGCTCAAGGCGCGCGAAAACGGCATCGATCTTGTGATCCGGGCCAACGAGGATTTACCCTGCATGACCGGCGACCCGCGCGCGTTCAAGCAGATTGTTCTCAATCTCGTTTCCAATGCGATCAAGTTTACCGAGCGCGGTGGTGCCGTGACGGTTTCCGCCGTGCTCGAGGGACCACGGATCGTGCTTCGCGTCGGCGATACCGGCGTTGGCATTGCGGCCGACGATCTCAAGCGGGTTGGCGATCCGTTCTTCCAGGCCGGCAAGACCTACCGGCGCCGCCACGAAGGGACTGGTCTTGGCCTTTCAATCGTGAAAGGTCTGGTCGAGCTACATGCCGGCGAGATGACCATGCACAGCAAGGTCAATGAGGGAACCACCGTGACGGTTGCGCTGCCGCTGGCGTTCACCCCGCCCATGCACCAGCCATCGAGCAATATCGCTACGCTCAAGCCCGCGGTGCGATCGGTGTCGCCAGACCAAGTCCACCAGGTGAAGAAAAGTGCCTAGACGCGTTATCGATGACGAAGACAAGCCTCGCCGCCGTCGTGGCGCCGCCGCGATTGCGGTTGAAGCGGATGCCGGGCGTGGCCTCGTGCTGCGTATCCTGCTGCACAGCCCGAAAGATACCGTCGCGGCCATCGTGGCCTTTGTCGCGGTCGTCGCCATCATCGCCAACGCGCTGTTCCTGCAGGCAAGCCCTCATCCATCACCGATGTTAGGCTCGATCGTCACGATGCCGGCGCCGGTCCAGGTTCCGAACAGCCCATTGCCGCGTCCGCGGCCCACGGAAGCGACCCGGTCCGAGGCGGTTCCCGAGCCGAAGGTTCCAGAGTCCAGAATTGTCGAGACGAAGGTTGCGGAACCGAGAGCGGCAGAGGTCACGAGAAACGATCCGTTAGCCAATCTGGTCAAGGCGACGAGCACGGTGTCGATAACGGCTTCGTCAATCCCGCGTCCACCGGCGTCGATCCCGGCTTCCTCCCACAGCGAGAATACGCTCAGCCCAGGTGGTTCGCGTCGCGTGGCGGCGGTGCAACGCGTACTGACGGCGTATGGCTACGGCCAGTTGAAGCCCACTGGCATCGTCGGTGCGGACACCCAGGCGGCGATCTTGAAGTTCGAACGCGAGCGCAAGATACCGGCGACCGGGCAGATGTCGGAGCGCTTTGTGCATGAACTTTCCGCGATGATCGGGCGCCCGATCAATTAACTCAGGAACTTGTAGCCCCCCCGGGAACTTGGGCGCGCGCCGGAGCGTTATGTTATGCGCGGGCTCAATGCTCGGTAACATTACGGCTCGGGCAACAGCCGTTGGCTCGATCTGGGCAGGGACGGAATAGCTGTTGCTGTCGCGCTACATCTGTCCGAATTGGTTTTCGCAAACTGTGGCGCGGATCGCACAACGATTCGGCAATCGCCTGTTCATGACTCAGTCGTTGCTCACGATGTGCGTTGCGCCGTAAGCTCCCCCGAGTGTCCTATCGACCGACGTGCTGAGGCTGATTCGTAGCGTGGGGCAAAGCCCGAGGCGGCAAGCTACTCGCCGACGCAGCCAGCTGTGCAGCGACCAGATTGTGGAGAGGGATCATGTACAACGATTCTCTGTTCAACGCTTTCGCCAGGTCGTTCGAGGCTCGAAGCCAGGCCGACATGTCGATGGCTGAATATCTCGAATCGTGTCGAAGTGATCCGCTGCGATATGCCAATGCACCTGAACGGTTGTTGGCGGCGATCGGTGAACCCACGATGGTTGACACAGCCAGGGATGCTCGCCTTGGCCGTATTTTCCTGAACCGCACCATCCGTGTGTATCCGGCGTTCTCCGGCTTCCACGGCATGGAAGAGACCATCGAGCGCATCGTCGGATTCTTCCGACATGCCGCGCAGGGGCTCGAAGAGCGCAAGCAGATTCTCTATCTGCTGGGGCCGGTCGGCGGCGGCAAGTCTTCGTTGGCGGAGCGGCTCAAATCGTTGATGGAGGTCCATCCGATCTATGTGTTGAAGGCCGGCGATGAACTCAGTCCGGTGTTCGAGAGTCCATTGAGCCTGTTCGATCCGGAAACGCTGGGGCCGATGATCGAGGAGAAGTACGGAATCCCGCGTCGCCGCCTCAACGGACTGATGAGTCCCTGGTGCTACAAGCGACTTGAATCATTTGGCGGCGACATCTCGCAGTTCCGCGTCGCACGCATCCAGCCGTCCCGGCTACGGCAGCTCTCGATCGCGAAGACCGAGCCCGGCGACGAGAACAACCAGGATATCTCCTCGCTCGTCGGCAAGGTCGACATCCGCAAACTCGAGACCTTCGCGCAGAACGATCCGGATGCGTACAGCTATTCGGGCGGCCTCAATCGCGCCAACCAGGGTATTCTTGAATTCGTTGAGATGTTCAAGGCTCCGATCAAGATGCTGCATCCGCTGCTGACGGCGACCCAGGAAGGTAATTACATAGGCACCGAGAATATCGGCGCGATTCCCTTTGCCGGCATCATTCTGGCCCATTCCAACGAGTCCGAATGGCAAAGCTTCAAGACCAACAAGAACAATGAGGCCTTCATCGATCGCATTTGCGTTATCAAGGTGCCGTATTGTCTGCGCGTAACCGAGGAGCAGAAGATCTATCAGAAGCTGATCCACGGATCGGAGCTGGCGACGGCGCCTTGTGCGCCGGCGACGCTCGAGACCCTGGCGCGCTTCTCGGTGATGTCGCGCCTGCGAAAGCACGAAAACTCGACGCTGTTTGCCAAGATGAGGGTTTACGACGGCGAGAGCCTGAAGGAGTCCGATCCGAAGGCCCGTAGCGTGCAGGAATACAAGGATGCGGCTGGTGTCGACGAGGGCATGGACGGCGCTTCGACGAGGTTTGCGTTCAAGGTCCTGGCCGCGACCTTCAATCACGACACCTCGGAACTTGGCGCGGACGCGGTCCACCTGATGTATGCCCTCGAGCAGGCGATCCGGCGCGAGCAGCTTCCCGAGGAAGTCGAGAAGCGCTACCTTGAGTTCATCAAGGCCGATCTTGCGCCGCGTTATGCCGAGTTCATCGGTCATGAGATCCAGAAGGCCTATCTCGAATCTTATTCGGACTACGGTCAGAACCTGTTCGATCGCTATGTGGACTATGCCGATGCATGGATCGAGGACCAGGACTTCAAGGACCCCGATACGGGTCAATTGCTTGACCGCGAGTTGCTCAATCAGGAACTAACCAAGATCGAGAAGCCGGCAGGCATTGCCAATCCCAAGGATTTCCGTAACGAGGTCGTTAAGTTCTCACTGCGATCGCGCGCCCAGAATGGCGGCAAGAATCCCGGCTGGACCAGCTACGAGAAGATCCGCGATGTCATCGAGAAGCGGATATTCTCGCAGGTCGAGGATTTGCTGCCGGTTATCTCGTTCGGTTCGAAAAAAGATGGCGACACCGAAAAGAAGCACGGCGAGTTTGTCGCGCGAATGGTAGAGCGCGGCTACACCGAGCGCCAGGTTCGCCGGCTGGTCGAATGGTACATGCGCGTCAAACAAGCCGGCTGAGGCGGCTGCAAGGATAGCCATGCATATCGTCGATCGACGTCTTAATCCAGGGAGCAAGAGTCTCGAGAACCGCCAGCGTTTCCTGCGCCGCGCGAAGGCGCTGGTGAAGAACGCCGTCAAGAAATCCTCCGAAGGTCGCGACATCAAGGATGTGCTGGAGGGTGGCGAGGTCAGCATCCCGCTCGACGGCATGGATGAGCCGCGCTTTCGGCGCGAAGGCGGTACGCGCGACATGGTGCTGCCCGGCAACAAAAAATTTATCGTGGGAGACATATTGCCGCGTTCGGGCCAAGGCCGCGGCAGGGCATCCAAGCCGGGCGAAGGCGACAGCGAGGACGCGTTCCGCTTCGTGCTGAGCCGCGATGAGTTCGTCGACCTCTTTCTCGACGATCTCGAACTGCCCGATCTTGCCAAGCGGAAGCTGGCACAAGCGGAAGGGGAGGGGATTCATCGGGCCGGTTATGCGACCTCTGGATCGCCTGCGAATATTTCGGTAAGTCGCACGGTTCGGTTGGCGCTGGCGCGCCGGGTGGCGTTGCGGCGACCGCGGCCGGAACAAATCGCCGAGCTTGAGGCGGAACTCGCGGACTGCGACGAGGATCGTCGTGCTGGGTTGATAGCCGAGATCGCTGCTTTGAAGGCCAAGGCTCGGCGGATTCCGTTCATCGATCCGATCGACATTCGTTATCGTCGGTTCGAGACGCTGCCGAAACCGGTGGCCCAGGCCGTGATGTTCTGCCTGATGGACGTGTCGGGCTCGATGACCGAGCACATGAAGGATTTGGCCAAGCGATTCTATATGCTGCTCTATGTTTTCCTGAAGCGGCGCTACCGCCATGTCGAAATAGTGTTCATTCGTCACACCGATCGGGCGGAGGAGGTCGACGAGAATACCTTCTTTCACGGCCCGGCCTCGGGTGGAACGCTGGTATCGAGTGCGCTGCAGGCGATGCACGATATCGTCCGCTCGCGGTTCCGTCCCGCAGATTGGAACATCTACGCGGCCCAGGCTTCCGACGGCGACAATTTCGGCTCGGACAGTGAGATCGCGGGCCGGCTGCTGACCGAGATGATCCTTCCGGTCAGTCAGTTCTTCGCCTATCTCGAAGTCGGCGAAAGCGACGGCAACGCGTTCGATATGCCGGATTCGTCGCTATGGTCGCTGTATGAACGGTTGCGTGCCAACGGCGCGCCGTTGTCGATGCGCAAGGTCAGGGACCGCAGCGAAATCTTCCCGGTGTTTCACGACCTGTTCCAACGCCGCGGAAAACAGGAGAAGACCGCGCCATGACCGCGCCATCTCGATTCCTGTTCGAGGGAGCAGACTGGGACTTTTCGACCCTGCAGCGCATCCACGATGCCTGCGAGGAGATTTCGCGGTCTGAACTGGGGCTCGACGTCTATCCTAATCAGATCGAGGTCATTACCGCCGAGCAGATGCTGGATGCTTATTCCTCGGTCGGCATGCCCTTGTTCTACAAGCATTGGTCATTCGGCAAGCATTTCGCGTATCAGGAGGCTTTCTACCGCAAGGGCTTTACCGGCCTTGCCTATGAGATCGTGATCAACAGCTCGCCCTGCATTTCGTATCTGATGGAGGAAAATACCGCGACCATGCAGGCGCTGGTGATCGCGCATGCCGCGTTCGGCCACAACCATTTTTTCAAGAACAACTATTTGTTCCGGCAATGGACCGACGCGGACGGCATCCTGAACTATCTGGACTTCGCCAAGAGCTATGTGGCGCAATGCGAGGAGCGGCACGGCCGGCTGGCGGTCGAGCAGACGCTCGATGCCGCGCATGCGTTGATGTCGCACGGCATCGATCGCTATCCGGGCAAGAAGAAACTCGATCTGCGCGCCGAGGAAAAGCGCGCCGGCAAGCGCCGTCTGCACGAGGAGCGCGCGTTCAATGATTTGTGGCGGACCGTGCCGAGCGGACCTGCCAAGAGCGAGGCGTTGCTGAATGTCGAACGAAGGCGCAAGTTGCTCGGGCTGCCGCAGGAAAATCTGCTGTATTTCCTCGAGAAAACCGCGCCGCGTCTGAAACCATGGCAGCGCGAATTGCTGCGGATCGTGCGCCATATCGCGCAGTATTTCTATCCGCAGAGCCAGACCAAGGTGATGAACGAGGGCACCGCGACTTATGTGCACTATCGTATCATGACTCGCCTGCACGAGCAGGGCCGGATTTCCGACGGCAATTTTCTGGAGTTCCTGCAGTCGCATACCAATGTGGTGTTTCAGCCCGATTTCGACGATCAGCGCTTCTCCGGTTTCAATCCGTATGCGCTGGGCTTTGCAATGATGCAGGATATCGAGCGTATCGTTCGCAATCCCGACGCGGAGGACCGCGAGTGGTTTCCGGAGATCGCCGGCACCGGCGACGCGCTGGCGGTGCTGCGGAATATCTGGGCCAACTACCGCGACGAGAGTTTCATCAGCCAGTTTCTCAGCCCGCGGCTGATGCGCCATATGCGGATGTTTCACCTGCATGACGACCCGGCGGAAATCGCAGGCATCAGGGTCAACGCGATTCACGATGCCCGCGGCTATCGCCGTCTTCGCCGCGAATTGGCGCGGCAATATGATGTTGGATATATCGATCCCAACATCGAGGTGCTCGATGTCGATCTCGCCGGCGACCGCCACCTGATGCTGCGCCATGCCGTGGTGAAGGGCGCCCGGCTCAGCGAGACCGACGCCAGACGCGTGTTGCAACATCTGGCCGATCTCTGGAGCTATGATGTGTCGCTGGTCGAAGTCGACGTCACCGGCAACGTCCTCAAGGAGTATGTCGTCAATCCGCGCGGACTTGCGACGGCCGCGTAGCAGACCACAGGCGAATCGAGCGCGGCGCTCGCCATTCCGCGCTGGCTTCGACGCTGGCGCTGGCCTATCGTCCGTTTGATGCGATTGAAATCCAGCATATGGGTGGCGGCCTATCTGCGCCGCTGCCAATCCGAGGGAATCTTCGGCGCCGTGCGCAAGCGTGGCGCGGAAGAAGCCGGCGCGGTCTTCGTCAAGATCGGACTGCTCGACGGCAATGCCATGCTGTATGCGCCGGCGCCGCAGACGGTTTACGACGAGAGCCGCCCGGTGGAGCGGATTTTCGTGCTGGCATCGCCCCAGCCGCAACCGGAAGCCGCCGTCGAAGACCGTCTCGCCCGCGAAATGCGCTTCGACCCGGATGCCTGGATCGTCGAGGTCGAGGACAAGGCAGGACGGCATTTTCTCGATCTGGCGCGGGCCTGATCACCATGAAGCTCTAACGCCCGATGTTCCTGACGGGTGCTCGAGCCCCCACGCTGGCGCCGGGCCGCGCCGCGTGACCGGTCTGGCCGGGCGCAGAACGGGCGCGATGGCGTTCGTCGTCGTGCAGCGACGGTTGGTATTTTGCGCGCGTGACCGCGAGCGTCAAGCCGCGCCATGCCGCCAGCATGATCAGGGCCGATCGTTCGCTCAGGCGGTCGTACAGGCGCGACAATCGGTAGACATTGTGCACCGAGGTTCCGAATTCGGGCTTGAGGAAAAGCAGCACGCGCTGGAACACCGCGCTCGGCATATCCACCGCCTTCGCCGCGCAGGCCAGCGGCTCGCCGCCGGGATCGTTGACCACCTGGGCCGCGATCCACGCCGGCAATATCAGGGCCTCGCCCAGCTCCAGTGTAAAATTCTCGACGTCGGTGGCGAATGCCGCCATTTCCAGTATCTGGATGGCGCGCACCGCGCGGGCGGCGGGAATCCGCGCCGAGGCCCGCAGCGGCGTTTCCTGCAGGTTGTACAGGATCAGCGCGCGCTCGCGGGCGCTGGCGCCGAAAAACATGCCGCTGATCTCGGCGGCGTCCGTTGGCTGCATCGACAGGTTCGACGCCAGCCGTTTCTCCACCTCGCTCAGCATCCTGGCCGGAGGTGCGGCCGCCGGTAGCGGTAGCGGAATCTCGGCAGGGACCGGCACGCGCATATCGCTGTAGGCGGGGGTGAGTCCCAGTAGGCCGGCGATTTCAGCCGGCGTGCCCGGATAGATTGCCAGCCGCGCCCGCACCGCGGCGCGCGTCGCGTCATCGACCTGGTCGATCAGGCGAGAGGTGAGTTCGACGAATTGCCGGGCCTCTCCGGCGCTGTGCGCACGGGCCTGCACGTAAAGGTCGGTCAGAACCCGCAACAAGGTCGGACGAATATCGACGCCTTCCCGGCGGGATAGCGTCATCAATCCATCAAAGCCCGGAAACGTTGGAGAAGCGGTCATGTCTGGAATGCGCGACTGAGTGATGCTCGCAGCAACGTAGGCCGGTTGTTTTAATGGCTCGTTAAGGAAAACAATCCGTGAAGGGGATGTTCGTTTTCGGGACGCAAGCAAGGCCCCGCGATCTGATGCTGGCCGGCAACAGCCCATTAAGATGCCGTTAACCACGTCCTGTTCTTAATGATGGCCGGTCGCCGGCCAAATCATGTCGGTGCGGCGACGAGAGCGAGCTTGGACAATGGGCACCATCATTGAATTTCCGGCGGATGCGGCTTCGCGGCGGCTGGCCCCTGGGATCGACGGCGGCCCGCGCGAAGCCGGGTCACGCGAAGTGATGGGCATCGTCCTGATCCTTCCCGTCATCCGCATCGAACGCGAACCCGACAAGACCAGTGGCGGCAGGGGACCGGAAGAGGGAACGGCGCCGGGCCGCCGTCGCCGTCGCCGCTGACATACAACAACCGGGTATTTCAAAATGCCGGAGAAGCGTTTTCCGATCCGGGCAGGGCAGGCATTGACACTGATGCTGCTGGGCCTGGCGCTCGCCGGCTGCAGCGGCGGTGATTTCGGCCGTACCCGCGAGGATTTTCGCAACGACGACATGCACCGCTGGATGGGCGCGGAAGTGACGGGTAGCGTCGGACTGGGCCCGTCGCAATTCCAGCTCACCGACTATGAACGCCGGCTTCGCGACCAGGCTTACCCCCTGATCGAGCCGCCGCATTCGCGGCCGGCCTGGAAAAGCGTGTTCGGCGACTACAAGCCGCTGCCCTCGCCGTGGCGGCAGGGAGCGCCGGTCTTCGATCGCTCCACCTATGGCCGGATGCTGATCGACGAACCGCACCGCTCGGATTCCTCGCGTTATGCGCAACTGATCGACGACGTGCGCGACGACATCACCCGGTTCGAACCGTTCTTCTCCACCGCCATCAAGGTATTCGATCTCGACCGCAAGCGTAACGCCAGCCTCGCGTATGTGTCCGATTTGTCGCCGCGCGAGCGCGCCGACGCGATCGCCCGCATGGAGGAAAACACCATGATCGTGCAATGGGTGCAGCAGTGCCTGGAGCGCAGGGTCTCGTCCTATCGTTGGGCGCTGGAACGGCTGGTGATCCGGGCGCCGGACAACATGGCGGCCGAGGCTGATCGCCTGATCAACGAGCTGGCCGCGCAAACCGCCAATCCGCCGGTCGCGGTCCAGCCTGTGATCGGCCACGCCTTGAGCGTGCGGGGGTAGGGAGCCTTTCGTCGTCCTGCGAACACAAGAACCCCATCACCCTTGGCCCGGCTGGTGGCGGAAGATGTCGGCCTCACTTTACCGTTCTCCTCAAGAGCGCGTCTCGTTGTGTCGCCATGGTTCGAGACGCGCGGCTTTGCCGCGCTCCTCACCATGAGGGCCTCATCCTGAGGAGGCGCACCCGCGCCGTCTCGAAGGATGGCCACACGCGCCTCCGCATTCTCGCGACGCGTTTCGCCCGAGTTTTACGAAAAGCATTCGCCCAAAAAAGGAGAGGGCGCAGGGAAACGCCGGGTGCGCGGGGCACCCGCAGCCCGTGTGCAAGGGTAGTGAGCACACGGCAGTCACCACAGGTACTCCGGACACCCGGCATTCCCTGCGCAATGGTTTTAACGGCTTATGCCTTGCTCTTGTGTCTGGAAAACATGTCAGAATGTGCGAACGGGCGGTTCTAACCAACCGCCCGTCGCTGGATCTGAGCCCGATCGTGCTCGAAGGCCGTAGAGCCTGTCGGGGAGCGTGGGACAGACCCGGTGTCTTCCTCAACCCGAACAGTTGCACGGGCCTTGAGCCCGAACCGAGCAAGGAAGGGAATGGATGATGGCACAAAACAATCTCGTTGTCGTCGGGATCGATGTGGCTAAAGACAAGGTCGATGCGTGCATTCGTCCGTCATCGGCAAGGCAAACATTTCCAAACTCATCTATTGGGCAACGTCAGTTGGCGGCATGGCTTCGCCGACACAAGGTCGGCAAGGCCATCATGGAGGCCAGCGGCGGCTACGAACGCCACTGGGCCAAGGTTTTACGCCAGCTCGGCGTGGAAGTCCGCATTGTCGATCCGAAGCGGGTGCGTAGCTTTGCCCGATCGGCCGGGCGACTGGCCAAGAACGACAAGATCGATGCGGCAATGATCGCCTGGTTTGCCGAGACATTTGATCAGGCACCGAGCCAGGCCTATGACGCGGCGCGCGAGGAACTGGTTCAGATGGTGAATGCGCGTCAGGGACTGCTCGATTTGCAGACCACTTTGCAAAACAGGGACGAGCATTCCGAGGTCGGTGCGGTGCAAAAGATGCATGCTCGGCTATTGAAGAGGGTCGTTGGTGAAGTCCTCAGACTCGAGGCTGCGATCGCCGCCCTGATCAAGACGACGAAGCGTTTTGCCGAACTGGCTGAGATCATCGCGAGTGTGCCAGGGCTTGGTGAGATCACCTGCGCCGGGCTGATCGCGGCGATGCCGGAGCTGGGCCAGGTGAGCAATAAAGTCGCCGCCGCTTTGTTGGGTGTGGCTCCCTATGATGACGATAGCGGAAAACGGCGGGGCGAGCGCCAGATCAAGGGCGGCCGACGCAGGATGCGCAATCTCTTTTACATGGCTTGCCTGGGAGCCGCGACGCAGCATAACCCGGTGCTCAAGACCTTCTATCGTCGCCTGGTCGCCAAAGGAAAGGCGAAGAAGGTTGCGCTCGTCGCCTGCATGCGCAAGCTGATCGTCATTCTCAACATTATGATCGCGCGGCGCCAGAAGTGGAATGCGAACCTCCACGCATTAAGCTGACGGAGTGTCTCACGATCGCGCTCGGCGTTTGGCCGAGCGCTCGTAAAGCCAACAGACCGGAGAGCGGACGGGGTCAAGGCCGTCAGCCGCCGAAGGCGGGGGCGCGCCAGCGCCAGCCTTGAGGCCCGCCGATCTCCGGGCTACTTCCGGCACAGTTGCTTCCCGGTGACCGGGCTTTGTTGTCACCGTCATTCCTGAGAAGCATTCGCTTCTTAGGAACTTGACGCCAGCGTCGGGGCGTCAGAACCACACGACTTCGCCGTCGCCAGCCTCGCCGTTCGTCCGCGCAAAAACGCGCGACGACGTGGCATTGCGTCCACCGCATCCCGTCCCAACGTTCGTGACGATGGCCAACGTCCCTCTTTTCCGGAACAGGACGCACCGCAAAGGCAACTGATTTGCCCAAGAAGCAAAGCGGGAAATTTTTCGCTACAGGGCTGGACGCCCCAAATCACCTTGACGGCGTTGGTGTTTTCGCGCCGTGCCGCCACGACGCAAGAACCCTCCGAACGAGAGCCGAATGCCGATCCGGCAGCGTCTACGCCCGCCTGGCGGCAACGAGACCCCACGCCGCGACCGCGGCCATCAACAGCGAAATCAGCACATTGTAGCCCGCCAGCGACAGGCCGAGAAATGTCCACTGCACGTCGTCGCAGCGGATCACTTTCACCGTATCGAGCCGCTCCAAGAGATTGCCGGCGCTGCCGAGATTTCCGATCGGGCCGGTGCATTCGGTCGGCCCCGGCCAGAATTTCCATTCGACGCCGGCATGATAGGCGCCGAGCCCGGCATTGCCGAGCGCGGCCAACGTCAGCAGCGCCAGGCCGGCCAACACGACGCCGCGCGGTGCCCCCCTGGCCGCCGCGACCGCCACCAGCTCGCCGAGCGGCACCGCCAGATAATAGGCGTAGCGCTGCTCGAGGCACAGCGGACAGGGTACGACGCCGAGCACGAGCTGAAAGAACCACGCGCCCGCCAGCGTCGCCGCCGCGATCGCCGTGACGGCCAGCGCCGCGGTCGGCGCCGGATTGTTAGCGGCATGGCGCTGCGACGGTTGGGCGGCGGCGTTCGATGTCACGCGGATCTCCTTGAACA